>JAITQU010000115.1 GCA_031288735.1 Christensenellaceae bacterium | reverse complement strand
AACATGATCGTTTTAAATGCAGAAAAGCTCTTTAAAATAGCAATTTTTGAAATTTGATTTGGATTTAGGTCATTAATAATTAGGTTGTTGTTGTTTTCTTATGGGGTGTGAACAGTAACTAATTTTTCAATAGTATGGTTGAACCGTCAAAATACAATTTTAAAATATTATGTTAATCTAATGATGCAAAAACTGCTTTGTAGGCGTGTTTATTGAAGTTTTATGTGTAAACTAAGAAAATACCGCAGTTTTTGTCATCAGCGAAACAGTTTTTTGATTAATATCGCAACCGTATACATTTTGACAACACAACCATTGTATGCGACAATTCATTTTACATTCTACACACACAATGCCACAGTGCTGTAATATGACGTTTTTCTTTGCAAAATTTACACCTTTTTGATATAATGAAAATATCCAGCAGCTATACAGGACTGATATGGGAGTTTCAAAAATAAAATATATTACTATATTGTTAGTTTTTATAATTCTTCTTTCTGCCATCTTTTTTTCTGCATGCAATAAAGAACAGCAGGTAACTTTTGAAATACCTGAAATACCTGATTTAACACCTAGTAGAACGGTCACGGCAACAAAGGTTGTTTCCTATGCTGGTCCTTCTTTTATTCGTTCATCTTCAAAGTTAGATGTTCAACTTGAGGGGCACAACTTGTATGTCTATGAAACTCGTATTAACAATAGGCGCAACTTTTCTTATTCCACACCATTAACTACAGCATCGGTTGTGCTTTTCGATTTTGAAGGTAGTGCTAATATGATGGTAACCGCTAATGATGCGAGTTCTGTTTCTAATGCAATATTGCGCCCAGCTGCATACGGAATCAATCCTATAGCCGTTGGCAACAAAATCATTTTTCGCTTAAAATACTCTGGCGAATACACATTAGAGTATAAGGCAAATGTAGCTGGAAGCTTAGAAACTAAAGTTTTACATATTTTTGCACACGAACTTGAAACAAATCCAATAAAGGCAGATTCGATTCCATCAGATACAATTTACTTAGGCCCTGGCATTTATGACGCTGGAACAATACCAATTAAATCAAATCAGACCTTGTATTTGGCTGGTGGTTCATTTATTTTTGGACAAATTAGAGCTGAATTTGCTGAAAACATTACAATTCGAGGTCGCGGTATCCTTGGTGGGTCTGTTTATGAAAAAGCAACTGTTGCTCAAAGTGCAATCCCTATTGAATTTAAGGATTGCAAAAACGTGCTTATTGAAGGTATAACTATTCTGGACCCAGCTGGTAGTGCAATTGAACTCATCAATTCTTCTAATGTTGCGATAAATGACGTTAATATTATAACTGCACGAGCTGATAGTCCTGGGATCGTTGTTCAATCTTCTTCAGAAATAACAGTTTCAGACTGTTTCATCCGTTCTTGGGGCGATAGTTTGATTGTAAGAAGCAAGAATGGGATTTCAACTAGTAATGTTATCTTTGAAAATATAGTTTTATGGACAGATTTAGAACAGAGTTGTGAGATTGGATATGAAGCTGATGCCGCTACAATAAGCAATATAACGTTCCGCGATATTACAATATTACATAGCTACCATAAAGCTTCTTTGTCTGTTCATAGTGCAGATCGCGCCAATGTTTTTGATATCTATTTCTTAAATATTACAATTGAAGATGCGTCTATCTTGGGTGAATTTGCTAATGACTTTTCAGATGACTTTGTTATTGATCTTAGAATTGCAAGAGACTCTGACTTAAGCATGTCAGACAGTCGCGGACCTATTAGCAATATTATATTTAGCAATGTTAACATTCTTTCGACATTAGAAAACATAACTATTAGAATGAATGGCGAAAACGATACCGCAACCATTAATGATGTCTTTTTTAATAACCTTTACTTTAATGGCAAACATATTACAGCTTTGACAGATGTTAGTCTTGCACCAAATGCGTTTTCAAGTTCTCCATATTTTACAAGTCAAGGTGACTATACTAACGGTGCGCGTATCCGATATCCATATATTTCTGCAATAAGGACTTCCTCAGTAAATTTTAACAGTGTTCCAGCAATAACTCAAGCTGGTGTTGAAGTGCCATCGTTTGCTGTTATATCTACAAACACACCCTTCAGTGGCTCAAAAATCCCATATCCAAGCTCAACTGAAATTACTTTGTTACATGCATCAGGTTTTGAGAATTCAGTCACTGACGATGGATTATGGAATGTAGATAATATAGCTAATTTAGCAGATAACGACACAACAACTCCTTGGATATCCCCAGCTTGGTGTGGTACCAAAGATGAATATGTGGCTATTACTATGGACTTTTTTGCAGATGGTGATGAAAATGATCAAGGTGCGGACTTTATAACACCTGGGATGATCCGTATATATTTTGACCCTAATAATGAATTGTCCGTTGAATATCGTTTGCGACTTTATAACAAAAACTACACGAGCGAGTCATTTTCTTTCATAAAAGATATATATTGCAAGGCATCACCCGCATCTGGGAACTACTTTGATATTAGGTTGCCCTACATCGAAAGCAACGAGTTTCAAATTAGAATCTATAGAAACAGTGGTCTTTTGAGTAAATCTGAATTGATAATAAATGAATTAGAACTCTACCCTGTAGCTATAACAACCAATAGACCAATAAAATATGTAAACGATTATAATAATATTTATGTTCCAGATTATCTTACAGACGGTAATATTAATACCTACTGGGAATCTACAACTGCTAACGGTGCCTTTTTTATTATACAATTAGATGATGATCGTTCTCAATACTTGATCACAGATATCGTATTACACTTACCGCCACAGCAGATTTGGGTTAGTAGGAGCGAGTGGATTCAAATATTTACTAGTATAAATGATTTATCTGATTATTATCCTCTAAGTCAAACAACGGAGTATCGCTTTGATCCGGCTACAGGAAATACTGTGCATATTCATTTCGACGAACCTATTAGTGCCGCTTTGTTGAAATTTGAATTTTCAGCTAATAGTGAAGAAGAATATGGTGCGCAATTATCCGAACTTTTTGTTTTTGGAACGCAAGTTTAATCATAGCTAAAAAGAACATATCTTTTTTCTAATTTTACCCGAAACTTGTAATGTCGTTGTTCTCAACGTCTGCACAAGATGCAGTATTTCCAGTTTCTTTTTATTGCATCTTCGCTTAGTGTAGTAGGTTAATATCAAAATGTCTGCTTTCAGTGAATTTGTATTGACAAGTCTACATTATACTCTCTCTGATACTTGTTTACTTTGATCTAGGCAATCTCGATTTTATATCGAATGGACTCCTACAATTTTAGCTTCGATTCATTTTCTACTTCATTGTTACCTAGACTAGTGGCAATTTTTCTCACTCCGCTTATTATGCTAACTTTTTTCCAGCTACAAACGCAAACAATCTTCGCACTTAAGTAGTTCTATATTTTTAGACAGTAGCGTTTTTTAGAATATTTATTTTTAGCTTCGACAATTTTTTTCTACAATGCTGTTAGTATTTGAAATGTTTTTTTAGTATTTTGGATGGCTAGTGCAATATTTTGAATGCGAGTAGTCTTTCTTACAATGGCATCTATAGCTTCCTGATAATCGATTTCATTACCAAATGTCCTTTAAAAGTGCATAATACATTTCAGCCGTTAGATAATTTTTTATTCTCGCTTTTTCTTATTCTTTTTAGATTCAATTTTTCAATAACACTATGCCTGCGAATACACTAAAATTTATAGATGAAATCTCGACAAGCTCACCTATGAATTAGTTGCCAATTTTCTCAAGCGACATTTCAAGTTTCAATTTTCGTGGGATAGCCAATAATTGTATCTTAAAAATTATTGAATCAAAATATTACAAATGCTGCACATATTATTTACATGTAGCATATCATATTGTGATATGTCAAATCTTGATTCCTTTAAACATATACATTTCATAGGTGCTGGTGGTATCAGTATGTCAGCATTAGCAAAGCTTATGCTTTTGTGGGGGAAAAAGGTTACTGGGTCAGATATTAGATATTCTGATGAAGTTTGTGAACTAATTCAATGGGGCGCAAACATTGCAATTGGACATGATGCAGAAAATATTAAAAATGCCGATATCGTAGTTTATACTGCGGCTATTTCAGAAAATAATACTGAACTGCTATTTGCTCAAAAGAATGCTATCCCCACAATTGAACGCAAGCATCTATTATCAGAAATATCTAGAGTTTATGATTTTGTCATTGCTGTTGCAGGAACACATGGGAAAACGACTGTCACAGGCATGCTCTGTAGTATATTTGATAATGCCAATCTTTGTTTCACTGCGCATTTAGGTGGGAAAATTGTTGATGGCATTGGTAACCTAATATTCAAAGGATATAATTATTTTATAACAGAAGCCTGCGAATATCAACGCAGTCTGCTAACACTAAAACCTGATGTGGCAGTTATCCTAAATGTTGAGCAAGATCACCCAGACACATACGCAACAATTGGTGAGTTGTATGCTACTTTCGATCAGTTTTTGAAAGGAATAAGGAAAAATGGCACTGCTGTTATTGCGGCAGAATCAGAGTATTATAATATTGACAGGTTACCATATAATCATATATCAAATATAACAAGTGCACATATTTACAAATATGGCGTTGAAGGCAATCTTGATATTGAGATGCGTAGTATAATTTGCGATGATAAAGGATGTTTTGGTTGCAGATTAAAAGTAGATGGCTCTCAAGATATCAGTATCAAATTAAGAATTCCAGGCTATCATAATTTAATAAATGCTGTAGCAGCATATGCAACTTGCAAAGTTTGCGGAATAGACGATAGTATCATAAAGACTGGCTTAGAGAATTTCTTGGGCGTGGAGCGTAGATTTCAGCACGTTGGCTCCTTTAATAATGCAGAAATTTTCACAGATTATGCGCATCACCCTACAGAAATTCAAAATGCAATATATACAGCTATGCCAATAAAAATCAATCGTTTGATATGTGTGTTTCAGCCACATACATATTCAAGGACGTCTTTACTATTTGAGAAATTTGTTGATTCGTTTGTAAACGTTCATAAATTATACATTTTCAAAGAGTACGCTGCTAGAGAGCATTCATCAATGGGAAAAACGGCTTTTGATTTATATACTGCTATTAAAGCAAAACAGGTAGCTGAAATATTTTATTACGACAATCTCTTATCATTAGCACAGTCTATTAAGTTAGAATTGAAGCCTGGGGATGTTTTATTAATTCTTGGAGCTGGGGATATTCACTTACTTGCCAAATTAATAAATCAAAATTAACAAATATTGTTTTTAAAATTTGTGTTGAAAGTCGCATGGTCGATTTTATGAAATTTTGCGCTAAAAAACATCTCTTCATTTCCGATTTTCATCAATGTGGGGGGGCGTACTCTTTATTTTATAACATTTGCATTTTTAGCTTGTAATCAGCATACAATTTAATGAGGTGAGTTCATGTTATATTCCACTCTGAGAGGCAAAAAAGTTTTTTCCATTAATGATGCTATGTACATAGGAGAAATAACTGCTATCTACATTGAAAAGAAACTATTGAATTATGGTTTTTATGTTTCATTAAATGAACATAAATACATATTATCATCAAATCATATATTTGCATTTAACGACATTATAACTATCACAGACACAAATGTACTCATGAACATAAATGATATCAAGGACGTAATAATGCTAGACATTGGCTTGTCACTATCAGATATATCCGGCATGAGCTTGGGAACTATTTTGGATTTGGAATTGCGCTCAAATAAAGCAAGCTATTTAATGTATGATTCTGGCAAAATACGCATAACTAAGCTGGTCTCAGCATCGGATAGTAGAGCTTTTATTAACTTAAAGCAATGTAATAATGAAAAAAGCTTTTCAAATCAAAATTCACAATTAAGTCAATGTAAAAAAGAAAATGAAACTAAGACTGAGCTACTATTTGAAGAAATTAAAATGTCAAATAGTGCTATTCCAGTTTATCGTAGGGAGAGTTCTCAAGCTGTCAATTGTGATTACAACTTCTTATTAGGCAGGCGCGTTGAATGCGATATAACTGATCTAACCCGCACTCTACTAATAAAAGCAGGAACTGTTATAAATGCCAGTATAATAAGTGCAGCACGACAAGCTGGGAAATTAGTCGACCTTACAATAAATTCTGTTAAATAAAATAATATCACGCTCGTGTATGCGATTATTATGTTACTGTTCACACCCTATATGAAAAAACATGGCCACCGTCCATCCTTTGCATGATATTTGGGAAAAGGTCAGCACTTTAGCGGAAAAGACACAATAATAAGCGTTTATAATGCAGAAAAATCTCTTTTAGATATCAATTTAAGAAATGCGTCTTGAATTTATCAACAGTAACAATTAATTCAGTTGACGTGTGAGCAGTAACTACAATTTGTTACTGTTCACACCCTATATGAAAAAACATGGTCACTGTCCATCCTTAGCATGATATTTGGGAAAAGGTCAGCATTTTAACGAAAAAGACACAGTAATAAGCGGTTCAAATGCAGAAAAAGTTCTTTTAGATAGCAATTTAAGAAATGCGTCTTGAATTTATCAACATTAACAATTAATTTCGTTGAGGTGTGAACAGTAACTACAATTTAACACAGGGTATCACAAAAAAAAATTAATTGTTGACAAATTGGAATGCATCTGATACAATTGAAATTGAACTGAACATCGACTTCAGACTGCCCCTCCTCCTCCCCGATTTACACAAATTAATACACACTCCCCCATAGACAAATTTACACTAAAAATGCCAATTTATAACGTTTTTTGCATTTTAGGAAACTGAAAAAATTAGAAAGATATATGGAGCAAATTTATTATGAATAAAAAAATTTTGAGCGTACTTGTTTTAGCCGTTGTTTTTTTGGTTGTCTCATTAGGTGGTTGGACTACATATCAGCATAATGGATGGAATTTAGTAGATTCAGGAAATCATATCGATTGGACTGGATCATGTAGTTACATGGCACAATGGAATGCATCAGTTGCTCTATGGAATAATAGGCATAATGTTATTAGAAAAGATACGTTGTTTACTGTTCTTGACCTGACCATTAGCGATTATACTGATACAACCTCAGTTTTCGCTGTTACTTCCGCAAATGGCACTATCAAGTTTAACACTTCGAATATGAATTCCTTTACTGACGCCGAGATTATGCATACTGTTTTACATGAGATTGGACATGCTCTTGGTTTAGGTCATGCTGTTTCTGGTGTTGATTGCGCATTAAGTGTGATGGAACAAGGCCAAAAAAGTCTTACTTCGCCTTCCCCGGATGATTTTCTAGAATATGATCGCTTGTACTCTTTATACTAATTTTAAACTCAAATAGTTATAATTGCGTAAGTTTTTCGAATAAACTAACTCAAATGAACGCTTTAGTTATTTTTAAAATTTGTTGCACATAAAGGAGGCAGATATGAAAAAAATTAAGACGATGGTTCTTTCTTTAAGTTTAATTCTTATTGTGTGTGTATTTAGTTTTACAATAAGTGCGTGCGCAAAAAAACTAACTGACGATGAAATAGTACAAATTTTAAAAACAAAAAAAGGTTTGCAACCCGTTAACGTGTCGGTTGAATATATTTATGGTGATGACATTGCCAAGTATCTTGCATACGCAGACTATGTTTTTGTGTGTAAAGTTAAAAATTATCTGCGGACTATCTATAATGATTCAGATCCAGATATGCCATATACTATATACGCAGTTCGCATAATTGAAAATATCAAAGGCGAACTGCTAACGGACAGAGATATAGAAATTAGAAAAGGCGGAGGAATTACATCCGACCATAAAAAACTAGTTCTAATAGGTAACAATATATTTCCTGAAATCGGATCTACGTATGTAGTTGCCGCAGTTTCTTATCACGAAGGCACTTTGGGTGTAGATGGGAAGCATTCAACTGTTTTTGTCGGATCAGATTACAAAAACAATGAATCGTATAAAGAATTTTCCTCATTATGTGAGACAACACCATCTCAAGAAAGAGAGCGTTATGTTTCTCCTTATGACTTACGGTCAAATTAAATATATAAATGCAACTTTGATAGTTTCAATAAAATTGGAGGTTTCAATGAAAAAAACAACGGTTCTCATCATTATATTATTTCTTGCACTCACAATCAGAATATTTATTCCTTTACAAAATTTTGCATATGCAAATAGTTTTATTGTAAATACTTATCAGAACCAGCGTTTCTATGAAAGTAAAGGTTCGGCTTACAGTTACTGGCGCACATACAAGAATTCCAGTGGCGAATATATACCTGCTGAATACGAATTCTATGGCAATTCGGCCTCACTCAAGACAGCAAGATCTCTAATTAATGTTTATTCAGGTTACAATTACCAATTTATGCATGGCAAAATGCGTACTGAAGTAAGATTATATAACATGAATTACAATGGCTGGGGCAATCCGCCAGAAAATTCACTATACTATGATGAGCAAATTGTTACTGAAAATAATAGAAGCGTGTCTCATACAGTAATATTTTGGCATAATAAATGGAGTCGTGTTGAACAAGAAGCACTTTGCCAAAAATTGATTCGTACAGAGATAGATTCTTCATCTGATTCTGTAAACTATTACTTTGATGACTATGTTGGCAGTCTTTATGCAACTTAATTCCTTTTTATCTCAAATAGTGTCTCTTTCAATCACTCAATCGATCTTCTATTTGAAAATGTTTTCTTTGCACGTTACTGTTCACACCTCATATGGGAAAAATGGGCACAGTCCATCCTCTGCACGAAATTTGAAAAAAGGTCAGCACTTTAGCGGGAAAACACACAGCAATAAACGTTTCAAATGCAGAAA
>JAITQU010000047.1 GCA_031288735.1 Christensenellaceae bacterium | reverse complement strand
TAAAACTCCGCCATAATCTCCCTGAAGGGCGTGAAATCGTCCTCGCCCATTGCGCTGTCATAGCCCTCGCTGACGGCGATGAGCCTGACCCCGCGCTCCCGGAACATCTCGCGGTACAGCCCTGAGCGGAGGTAATCGCGCCCCATCCTGTCCAATGTTTTCAGCAGGATGGTATCGACCTCATCCGCCTCGACCATAGAGATGAGTTCCTGCCACCCGGGACGGGCGTAGTTCGCCCCGGTTTGGCCATCGTCGCTGATATGGAGAAACGGAGTGAACCCGTTCTCCACAGCGTACTTTTCGAGAATCATTTTCTGATTCTCGATGGACAGGCTTTCATCTGCCCTTGAATCCTCACGACTCAGGCGTTCATAGAGGATATTCTGTTTTCTGTTCATGTCTGCCTCTTTCCGGCAGTCTTGGACAGTTGCGGCACACGGAGCGGCGTTAAGCACTTTTGCCCACCTCCCGCTCAATCAGTCTGAGGATTTTCTCCTCCGGTGTTTCGGTTGCTGTTTCACTGAAACGGATCGTGACCGTGTAGGTCGTCGAGCCAATCCGTTTCAGCAGCTTGCGCGGCTCGGCCCCTGTGGGCGTCGTAGCCACCGTTTGCACGGCCTGCTTCATCTGCGATTGACTCCTTTTTGATTGAATTTTAGTTTTGGTCAGGCTGTCGCCTGCGGTTTGGAGGCTTGAACTCCTTTCTTTTGAATGAAACGCAAAAAAGCAGGGCGCCCGTTTCGGAGCATCCTGCCTGTATATTCCATAGTATTTTAACGTTCGGTTTTTTGACGTGTAGAATATACACGGCGTCGCTATCTTTCAATAGCTACGTCATTGTAGCATGGATTTTCCGATCTGTCAAGTTTTGACGAAACCGCTGAAAACGGCTCTAATGCTTGCTATTGCGCTGTTTATGCCGTACTCTTCTATGACAATTACGTTACAGTTATCTGCGCAATTTACACTTTGTTCACGATTGGAGGACTCCCATGATTTTGGAAGTCCAACGGCTCCAAATCCGGATCGGTACAGCAAGCTCAATTTTGAGCCATCTGATTCGCCCTAAAAATTGGAAGCGTTTATTGCAACCATTTTTGGTTTTAATGCTCACAGACGATTTCCTTGACGATAAGGCTCTCAGGAACGCCGTTACGCCGTCTTTCATCCGCGATGGCATCTACGTCGCGCAGATGCGGGAAAAGCCGCTCGGACAGAAGCAGACGGCTGTACTCGACAGTCTGATGTTCCTCCAGGAACGCTCTCCGCCGCCGCCCGTACCGTCCGAGCGGCGGCGCGCCCTGCGGGTCTGACAACGCGAGATTCGGCAAGAGATAATCGCCGACCAACGAATAGGTCAGCCCATTGCCGATTTCGCCGTCCGTCTTGCCTGTAGGCGTGAAGAGTTTCAAGCCGCGCGAGCGGAGCAGTTCGCGCCATTCGTTTACAAGCGTGAAGTTTCGCGCGACGCGAGTTGTGTCCCGGATGATGACCGTGCCGACGTTTCCCGCTTTGATGTCCGCTGTGAGCGCATTCATCGCGGGTCTGTCGAGCGCCGCGCCGCTTGCGCCGCAATCGCGGTAAACCGCGATGTTCGCGTCTGCAATGCCGAGCGTGTGAGCGTACTCCCGGCATTGCGCCTCCTGTCTTGCCACTGCAATCTCGTTATAGAGCGCGGAGCGGCAATAGAGAGCTGTTTTACGATTCATACTGTGTTCCTTTCCCGGCTTTTGGCCGATTAGAGTGTCTGACATTCGTGTGCCGCAAACGCCTGACTGCCTTGTGTTTTTGGGTATTTATCCGAAATACCCTTCACAGTATAAATCTTTTAATTAATGTGTATTAACAATTTCTCTATATAGATGAATTAATTTGCAATAATAGACTTTGAAGTTAATATCTTAGAATTTATCAGCTTTTGAATTTCGGCAAGAGGAATAATTCCAATAGAAAGAATTAACGCACTAGCCCAACCAGCACCACCTAAAGCACTTGCTAAGCTTGTGCCAAATAATGCAGGACCAAGTGCTGGAATAAGCAATACTATTAGTAGTAATGCACCACATGAAAGGAATGAAAGATTTAGAAACCGGTTTCCTATCGGATTAACTGAGAACAGTGAGTTTTTTGGGAATCTCATGTTGTATGAATGGAAAAGCTGAACAAAACACAATGTAATGAATGCCATTGTCATTGCAATACTTTGATCGTCTGGAGCTAGCACGTATCTACCTAGGCAGAAGCTTGTCATAACTAATATTGATTGCAATATGCCTTGGACTAAAATATCTTTACCAGTTTGACCTGCTAGGAGGCCTGAATTCGTTTTTCTTGGTGGATATTTCATGACATTTCGCTCGGAGTTTTCCATGCCTAGTGCAAGAGCGGGGAGACTATCTGTGATGAGATTTACCCATAATATCATAACAGGAGTTAAGAATTGTTCATTTAAGAAGAGTGTGGCAATAAAGAGACAGAGAACCTCTGCTATGTTTGCAGACAATAAATATTGTACGGCCTTTTTAATGTTATTGTAGATTTTTCTACCCTCTTCTACCGCATTGATTATTGTTGCAAAGTTGTCATCGGCTAGCACAATATCGCTTGCACCCTTACTGACATCTGTGCCAGTTATGCCCATACCGATCCCTATATCGGCAGCCTTAATGCCTGGAGCATCATTGACGCCGTCGCCGGTCATTGCAACTTTCTTTCCCGACATTTGGAATGCCTTAACGATTCTTACCTTGTTTGAGGGACTAACACGGGCAAAAACGCAAACGGATGAGAGCTTAGTTTGTAATTCCTCATCTGACATTTTATCTAGCTCAGCACCAGTAATCACAATGCCGTTTTCAGTTAAAATGCCTATTTCAGCGGCGATAGCACGTGCTGTAATTGAATGATCTCCCGTTATCATAACAGGCTTCATGCCAGCACCACGACATTTTTTCACGGCATCAGCTACTTCAGCGCGGGGCGGATCTATCATTCCTACAAGCCCTACAAATATCATGCTTTCCTCAGCATTCATGCCATCAATGTCTGTTGTTTTAATTGCCGCACCTAAAACACGCAATGCCTTTGAGGCCATCTGAGCGTTTGCAGCTGTAATTTTCGATATGTCTTGATCTGTGATTGGTCTTATGGAATTGTTTTCAGAAATAAAGCAACACTTGTTAATCAGTATGTCAGGCGCACCTTTTATATGAGCAATAGGTTTTCCATCTACAATATTTATAGTTGTCATTAATTTTCGTATGCTATCAAAAGGGTTTTCGTCTACCCGCTTAAATTCTGAAAATTCGCTATACCCTATACTGTCAGCATAAGCTATAAGTGCAGTTTCTGTGGGATCGCCTACTAATTTATCATTGGTGCGTTGTGTGTCGTTACAAAGGGTAATACATCTTAATAGATTTTCACTTTCAAGTTGGGATGACTCAAGAGTTGTATATAAACCTTTGAGAGGAGTATACAGTTCTTTTACTGTCATTTGATTTAGTGTAAGTGTACCAGTTTTATCAGAGCAGATAACCTCACAGCAACCCAATGCCTCTACTGCAGGAAGATTACGAATGATTGCTTTTTGGTCATTCATGCGTCGGACACCGATTGCAAGAACAACGGTTACAACAGCAGGAAGGCCTTCAGGAATTGCTGCTACAGCGATTGCGACGGCAGTCATAAATGCATTACCAAAGGTTTCAACAGTTATACCACCACCCAATAAGCTTCGGATTATTGAAGATACAAAAATAACAACCGCAATAACAAGAACAAGAAGACTTAAGACTTTTGCAGTTTTTGCTAACTGGACCTGCAGCGGCGTTTTAGTGGTGTCATCCTCGTTTAGCATCTTTGCTATCTTACCCACCTCAGTATTCATGCCAGTTGCTACAACAACACCAGACCCGCGACCATAATGAACAATTCCAGTACTGTAGCACATATTTGTTCGATCACCTAGAGGAGCCTCATTTTTGTAAAGAAGGGTGGCGTTTTTTTCAATTGGGACAGATTCGCCCGTCAGAGCTGCCTCTTCAATTTTCAAGCTTGCGTTATCAATTAAGCGGATATCAGCAGGTATAATATCACCAGCCTCGATGCATACAATGTCCCCTGGCACAACATCCTCGCCACTGATTTTACATAGACTGCCATTTCGAAGAACCTTAGCAAATGGTTTGTTAAGATTTTTTAACGCTTCCATTGAGGCTTCGGCTTTGCTTTCTTGAATTAATCCAATTACAGCGTTAACAAGAACGATCATAAGGATGAGACCACTCTCGATTAAATCACCATAATTACCCTCAACAATAGAGAGAATAGATGAAATTGCAGCGGCCACTAGCAAAACAATGACCATTAGGTCTTTGAACTGTTGAAAAAAGCGTGCAATAAGTGAAGGCCTGCGATCTGTAGTCAAGGCGTTTTTGCCATAGGTAAGTAAACGATTGCTTGCATCCTCATTAGTTAGCCCACTAGCATTAGAATTGAACAGTGATAAAACTTCATCTGCGCTTTGAGCGTGGGGAAAAACTAATTTTTCCTGCAAATTTGTAGCGAATGCATTTTTGTTGCTTTCAGTATTCATTTAAACGACTCCTAAAACTTCAAATGGAAAGACGATTTTAATATTTTTTGCTCGAAAAGGTCACACTTTCTTAGCTTCATTTATTAATATGAGAATAAAAAAATGTTAGACTAACTTAAAAAGCATCTAAACATATTTTGTATTTTTTCTATTGAAGTGGCGATTTAAAAGTACTACTCGCTTGTTTTTTCAAAAATTAATTAATGTGCAAGTAGTAGTTACTAGTCAATTATAACAAATACAGAGATATACGTCAACAAGCATCAGTTTATATGCCGCCTCAAGTATTGGCAATCGTTACTGTAACACCTTATATGAAAACAACAACAACTTAATTGTTAATGACCTAAATCTAAAACAAATTTCAAAAATTGCTATTCTAAAGGGCTTTTTTGCATTTAAAACGATCATGTTGTGAGCTTATCCGCTAAAGCACAGACATTTTCCAAAACATCAAGAGCGGACGGACAATAACTATGTTTCCCCATATGGGGTGTGAACTGTAACTCAATCTGCTTTCTACTTTATGTAGTCAAAAGATTTAGAAAACTTACACTGATTTGTTTTTATCTAGCCTCAATATTTTTTAATTATAGTGGAGGATCTCAAATTGATTTTTTAGAATGCTAAAAAACGGCTTTACTCCATGCTCTGATTTTACCTAATAATTGTAGGAAATCTTTAAAAAACAGAAATAAACGCTAAAGTGGAGTAAAATATTTGATTATTTTAGTATAAATGTGTTATAAGTTATTCAAGCAGATCGAGGAACATGTTTGACAGGGCATGATGCATACTATGAACTTGACATATTTTATTTCTTAACTTTGTTGGAAAGAAGATGGTAGAGGTCATACAATTAAATCAATTAGTTTGAGAGCAGCTTGCTTAGTCTAGCATATTTTGGATTAGCCAATAAAGCAAATCCTATTTGTCAGAGCTTTCTTAGGTTTCTTAACTGTATGACATACAAACGACTATTTTCCTGTTTAAAGCAGGCAAGAAATGTGGAGGTTTAAAATGAAGTCAAAAAACAAAAAAAGTGCTGATAAAGTTGCACCTGGTAACGAAACGGAGCTTAATCAGGCAGTAAAAGAAAACGGTAGTGTCAAAGATGCTGTAATGGAGAAATTATCTAAGCTCAGTACAAAAATATTTGGTGTAGATAAGACTAAGCAACTAGATGGCAGTGAAAATGCTCAAAGCGTGCCCCAATTAGCTAACACGATTGAAAAAGAAGGTAAAACTCTGGTAGTAGAAGAAGATGCACCTAAGGCTAAGAAGACAATAAAAGAAAAATTAAAGGCTTTAAAAAGCAAAATTTCGGGAATAAAGAAGGAAGATGTAAGGCTTGCATCAAAAAAACTTGCAAAGAGATGGTTTATTGATGCGTTTTCAGGTATGGCACTTGGCCTTTTTGCTACATTGATAGCAGGAACCATTATTGAACAATTTGGCAAACTGATAGGAAATGAGTTTATACAAAAGACCGTAGCCTATATCCCAAAGGTTGTAATGGGAGCAGGTATTGGTGTTGGTATTGCGCATACATTAAAAGCAGATAAACTAACCTTAATAAGTTGTATGGTTGCTGGCATGATGGGCTCTTTTTACGCACCTATCTTGAAAGTAATGGATGGAACTGTTTTAGCGTTTGTTATGCCAGCAGTCGGAAATCCAATAGGTGCTTATCTTACTGCACTTGTAACGTGTGAATTCTGTAAGCTGTATGCAGGAAAGACCAAATTTGATATTCTTTTAATACCAATTGGTGCCGTTTTAATATCAACCTTAGTAATAATAACTCTGTGTCCTCCCGTCGATTATGTTATAAATGCTATATCGAAAGGAATGAGCATTGCCATGAAGTGGAGTCCAGTAGTAATGGGTATCGTAATAGCCGTTGTTATGGGGCTCCTTCTAACGTTACCAACATCGAGTGCTGCTATCTGGATTGCCTTAACTGCAGGCAGCAGCACAGAATATTATGTTCTGCTTGCTGGTGGTGCCGCAGTGGCAGGCTGTGCAGCGCATATGGTAGGATTTGCAGTAGCGAGCTTTAGAGAGAACAAGTGGAGTGGTTTGATAGCACAAGGACTGGGCACTAGCATGCTTCAAATACCAAATCTGATGCGAAACCCTAGAATTTTAATACCCGCAATTGTATCAAGTGCAATAGTAGGACCCCTTGCTAGTGGCGTTTTCAAATTACTATGTATGCCTTATGGTGGTGGTATGGGAACGGCAGGACTGGTTGGTGTATTTGGCACACTAGAGGCTTCTACAGATGTTCCTATGCACATGCTAGTAATAGGAATCATACTATTATTCTTTGTAATCCCTGCAATTGTGTCATTTGTAGTATCCGAGATTCTTCGAAAATATAATTGGATTAAAAAAGATGACATGAAACTTGATTTATAAATCATTATTAGCGTTGATAAGAAAGACAATAGAAGCATATAATTGGGGTTTAGCAATAGATGGAAAGAATTTTGTTACTTGACAGCAACAGTTTAGCAAATAAGGCATTTTACGCATTGCCAGTTACCATGATGAATAAAGAAGGCGTACTTACCAATGCTGTCTATGGATATCTCTCAATGCTTGCAAGCCTTATAAACGAATATAAACCAACGCATATAGGTGCGGTTTTTGACCTCAAAGGCCCAACGTTTCGGCACAAAATGTATGATAAGTACAAGGCAACTCGAAAGGGGATGCCTGAAGGTC
Organism: Christensenellaceae bacterium; assembly: GCA_031288735.1. Lineage (GTDB taxonomy): Bacteria > Bacillota > Clostridia > Christensenellales > DTU072 > JAITQU01. Next base: position 24,399 of record JAITQU010000047.1, on the reverse strand, counting down.
TTGTCTCACAAATGCCAATACTACGAGATATTATCGCTTCAATGAGCATTAAAATTTTACAGCTGAGTGGATACGAGGCTGACGATATCATAGGGACTATAGCTAAACGTTTTAAGGTGGAGACATTTATAGTTAGTGGCGATAAGGATGTTTTGCAGCTAGTAGACGAGACAACAGTATGTTTAAATAGCAAACGTGGTGTTAGTGTAATCAATGTATATGATCTTAATGCACTTAAACAGGAAGGCTTTACTCCCTTGCAAATAGTAGATTATAAGGCATTGGCAGGCGATAGCTCTGATAACATTCCTGGTGTTCTAGGTATAGGAGAAAAAACCGCCAAAGCACTACTTAGTCAATATTCTAGTCTTGACGGTATCTATGCTAACATTGATGCAATAGGTGGTAGCGTTCATGACAAACTTATTGAACATAAAGAGGACGCTTATCTTTCACAAAGGCTAGCAACAATAGATACAAATGTGCCATTGAATTGTACTTTAGAAGAGTTAGCATTTAGTGGCAAATATCAGGACCAATTTGGCGAAATGTTAAGAAACTTAGACATGCTCACACTTGCTAAGCGTTTCAACATAGTGGAAAAGGAAAATCCAATTTCGAAATACAAACCAGTTTTCATAGAGATTTCATCAACAGATAAATTGGAGGAATTGTTTTCTAGAGAATTTAAAGAAATAGCGTTATGTATAAGCGATAGTATAAATTTTGCGTTCGATACCACTACGGAGTACAGCATTAAAATATCTCGTAGTCTAATTGATGATGGCATGTTTTATGACGATGCCATTGATGTAATTAAGAAGATACTAATAAATCAAAATATTAAAAAATTAATGTATGACGTTAAGGACTGCATGCACTTGCTTTCAAAATTTGGCACTGAAATTGTAGCACCATATGACGATGTGCTACTCAAATGCTATCTAAGTGATCCAAGTAGAAAGTCAAGTGACGTTAAGGAAATACTAGAGCTATTCCAGCTTACCTATCCTGCAACAGCACTTTTTATCATAAATAATAGACTAGAGAAAGAATTTGAGGCTGTAGAAAAGGCAGACATTCCTAATCTTTATTTAAATATTGAGCTACCACTAATTAAGGTACTCTTTGATATGGAGCGAGAGGGGTTTTCAATTGATAGAGATGTAGCAAACGAGCTAGGGGAAAAATATACTGCCGAAATGAAGATAGTAGAGACAAATATATACGAAATTGTAGGGCATGCTTTTAACATTAATTCATCACAGCAGTTAGGCAAAATATTATTCGAGGAGCTTGGTTTGAAGCATGGCAAGATGGGCAAGCAAGGCAATTATTCTGTAAGCGTAGATATTTTGAGCGAAATAGAGCATCCTATAATCCCTGAAATATTACGCTATAGACAATTAATGAAACTCCAATCGACATACATTAACGGAATACTCTCTCAAATTGACAGGAAAACCAGAAAGGTTCATACAATATTTAAGCAATGCGCAACGGCAACGGGTAGGCTATCCTCAACAGAGCCTAATCTTCAAAATATCCCTGTCCGTACTGATAGTGGGCGCGAGATCCGACGCATGTTTATTGCAAGTCCTAATAAAGAACTAGTCTTTGCTGATTATTCTCAAATCGAATTGCGACTCCTTGCTCATTTTTCTAACGACCCAGTTTTGGTCAATTCATATAAATGTGGCAAAGATATTCATAGAATTACAGCATCTCAGATATTTAATGTTCCACTAGACCAAGTGTCAAAGGAAATGAGAAGAGATGCTAAAGCAGTTAATTTTGGGATTATATATGGGATAAGTGCATTTGGTCTTGCAAACAACATTGGGATAACTAACAGGCAAGCTAAGGAATTTCAGACTAGGTATTTTGAAACATATCCAGCAGTCAAAGACTACATGGATAGCAATGTAAAAGCTGCTAAAAGGGATGGATACATCAAAACCATAATAGGGCGAATAAGATATTTTAGAGAGTTTATAGACAGAAGCAATGATCGGGGGTACGCAGAACGTGCCGCAATGAATATGCCTTTGCAAGGAAGTGCATCCGATATCATTAAAATTGCAATGTTAAACACGTATAGCGCATTAAAGGAAGGAAAACTCAAATCGAAGCTGATACTACAAGTGCATGATGAATTGATTATTGATGCAGATAAAGACGAGATAGAAATGGTTAAAAAATTACTTATAGATTCTATGGAGAAGGCAATTACGCTCAGAGTGCCTTTAATTGCAGACGTGAAAGCGGGTTCTAACTGGGCAGTAGCAGAGTAAAGAGTATGATTGTAGCGATTTCTGGTGGAATAGGAGCTGGCAAAAGTGAGGTTGCAAGAATCCTTGAACGGCGAGGATACCTTGTGATTAAAACAGACGAGATTAATCGTCAGCTGATGATGTCGCAAACTTACATTAATAGTATAAAAGAAGTTTTCCCTACAGCGGTTGACCATAGAGGTATAAATAGAGAAGCATTGCGCAAGTTAGTTTTTAGTGACGAGGCCTTACGAAGGAAATTAAATTCTATAAGTCACCCTGCTATTACAAAAAAAATTAAAGATATTTCACACACCGACCAAATTGTATTTGTTGAAATTCCGCTACTAATAGAAAGTGGCATGTGCGATTATTTTGATCGAATTTGGTATATTGACGCTCCAGTAATCAATCGAATAAATAGGATAATCAAAAGAGACAATGAAAGTTTGGAAATTGCTAAAAGCATTATTTCCTCACAAGCTCAAGAAGAGGAAACCTTAAAATACTCAAACGATGTAATATTAAATAATGATTCAATAGAGAGCTTAGAAAGAATTGTAGACGGACTTTTGGAAACATTATGCAAGAAAAAGTAATACTACACTGTGATTTAAATAATTTTTACGCTTCCGTTGAAATGCAACTCAACCCCGAATTGCAAGGAAAGGCGATAGCTGTATGCGGTGATCCTGCCGAAAGGCATGGCATTGTGCTAGCTAAAAGCTATCCTGCTAAAGCTTTTGGTGTGACTACTGGCGAGCCCATATGGCAGGCTAAAAAGAAATGCCCTCAATTAATAACGGTATCACCAAATTTTAAAAAATATACAGAATATTCTAAAAGGGTTTTTAATATTTATGTCTCATACACGCCCGAGGTTGAGAGCTTTGGACTTGATGAGTGCTGGCTTGATGTAACGGGATGTCAAAAACTTTTTGGCAGTGGCGAAAGGATAGCAAACTTAATAAGAGAAGAGGTTAAAGAGAAGACAGGACTCACTATCTCGGTTGGCGTTTCATTTACTAAGGTTTTTGCAAAACTAGGTAGTGATATGAAAAAACCAGACGCAGTCAGTATCATAAGCAGAGAGAACTTCAAAACGGTTGCCTGGCGCTTACCAATAAATGAATTTTTGTACGTAGGTAGAAGCACGGAAAAAATTCTTAACTCTGTTGGAATTAAAACCATAGGAGACATTGCCAATACTGACGCTTGTGTGCTTGAGCATTTACTAGGAAAAATTGGCACATCCTTACACAGTGCTGCATGGGGTGAAACGAGTGATATTGTCAAATTATATTACAGCACGCAAATTCCAAAAAGCGTGAGCCACGGAACGACAACCTTCCGTGATATCAATAACAACGCCGATGCAAGGGTAGTTATATATTCGCTATGTGAAGTGATAGCATTTCGCTTAAGACGTAAAAGCATGATGACAAGGGGTGTGTCTATCAGTATCCGTGACTCAGTGCTAGCAGTTAGATCAAAGCAAACTAAACTATTGTATGCTACATCATCAGCTGATGACATCGCTGAATCTGCAATAAGACTGCTAGATTCCTTTTATAGTTTCATGACAATGCTTCCCTTGCGATCGATTAGTGTCAATGCCTATAGTTTGATTAGCACAATTGGCGGGATTCAGCAAACATTTTTTGAAAAAAATCCAGATAAAAAACAAAATCTGGATTCAAGTATAGATCGATTGCGTGAAAAGTATGGTTTTGAAATAATGAAAAGAGGAATAGTCGTTAGTAGTGATATAACTCAAAGCTCAAAGCACGATGATGATAGTTCTACCCCATTTCATTGAGTAGGAGAAAAAGACTAGTATGTTACATTAGCTATTTTGTAGAGATGTCTTAGTGTTTTCAAAAACAAGCTTTTTTAGTTTTTTTAGTTAGAATAATTTACAAGGAAATAGATTAAGATATTTAAGTAATGTATTTGAAAAGCTTTTCAAGCACTTCAGCAAAGTCTATAGGTTTTCCTATATGATCATTCATTCCAGCACTTAAACACTTCTCAATGTCTTCGCGGAAAACGTTGGCAGTCATTGCAACTATTGGAACCTTTTTGGCAAAGTTATTATCTATAGCTCGGATTCTTCGAGTTGCCTCATATCCATCCTGCTCTGGCATATGAATATCCATAAATATCATTTCGTACTTTTCAGGATTTGCTTCAAACATATCATAGGCAATGATTCCATTTTCCGCACAATCAATGGTTATGCCAGTGTCGCTTAATAGATCTACAACAATTTCTCTATTAATTTCAATATCCTCAGCTAATAGTAGCGTGTGACCTTTGAATACGTCAGTAATATCATCGATCTCAGTAGTCGGCGAGATGTCCTCTGATCTTACCGAATTATCGATATTTAATTGTATTACAAACGTAAATTCCGAGCCGCTCCCAAATTCAGATTGTACATTGATCTCGCCGCCCATCAATTCGATAATGTGCTTTGATATAGCAAGTCCTAGTCCTGTGCCACCAAACTTGCGTGCAATACCACCATCTGCCTGTTCAAAGGATTTAAACAATCGCTTTTGGTTCTCAGCGGTGATGCCAATACCAGTATCCTTAACAGCTATGCAAAGAGAACACGTGTCATTTGAGGACTTATCATCAATGCGGGATGCTGACAGCGTCACAGTCCCATCGACAGGTGTAAATTTTACAGCGTTTGCCAAAAGATTTGTGATTACTTGACTTAAATGTTGTTCATCCCCAATTAACAAAACTGGAATATCATCGTCTATTGCAATGTTGAATGTTTGTTTTTTCTCATCAACCCTAAACTGCATAACGTCTGCTACGCGAAGTAGCATTTGCTTAAATTCAAATGAAGAGTAGGAGAGTTCGAATTTATTAGCTTCAATCTTTGCCATATCAAGAATATCATTGATTACACCTAGTAGATGCGTCGAAGCATCTCCTATTTTATGGAGACAATAGTCCTTTTTAACGATATCACCATCAGCACCTTTTGCGATATTGGTCATTCCGATTATAGCGTTCATAGGTGTGCGCATCTCATGAGACATGCGTGCTAAGAATGAACCTTTAGCTTGACTTGACTCATCTGCATGAATTTTTGCCACTATGAGCTCTTGCTCAAGTCTTCTGATCTCGGTTATGTCTATGCAAATCATTCCAAAGCCGTTGTTGTAAAATTCGGTTGAGAACACTGATGCCATCAATATTAAATCGCAACCACTCTTGGTTTTGATTTTAAATTCACTAGTTGTAGATATTGTACTTTCTAATTCACTGTATATCTGTTCTAGCCACAAACTTTTCTCGCTTTCACCTATGAGTAAAGCGATTCCACCATGATTCATTTCATCTTCGGAATATCCAGAAATCTCAAGGGCACCCTTGTTGAAATATTCAAACTCACCAGACTCATTAAGATATGCAATGAACTGCGGTGATGCATTGACTATAGACAACATTCTAGACAATGCCTCCTCAGCATTTGCACGCATTATTGCGCCAGACAATAAATTAGCAAAAAGCAGTGCCGATTCACATTGCTCATCATTAAAGTCATGGCGTGGCTTTGTGTCTAAGAAAGTAACAATTCCCCAAAGTGACATTGAAATATGCAAGGGAATTATGACAATGTCGCATACCTCCTCAGGTGATGAAATGGGAATAGGAATATTGTGCTTTTCAATATTAGAAAGAGAAGCGGCCTTGTTTTTTGCATGATATGTGTAATAAGGCATTTTTTTGTTAATAAAACAATTGTATATGAATGAATTTTGGTCTAATTCAGAAATATGGTTAAAATTAATATTTCCAGTACTCGAAGTAGGTTTGCTCCAGCCATATTTTGATAACAATTCGTTATTTTCCATATCTGCATAGGATATTATTATTTTATCTACCTCAAAGAATTCACCCATGATATTGAGAGATCTATTTATATGAACTGTGATATCATACTTTGCAAGGAAACTTTCAGTAACCTGAGTTATTACCTCTTGCTGCTTTAGTCGACGTTTGAGTAGTTCCTCAGCATTTTTAATGTCGGTGATATTTGTTGAATATTGCATGTATGCGCGTTTACCCTGTGACCAATTGATAACTCGCCCTGAGGTACGGTAGTAGAGATTGGTGCCAGAATCATATTCCTCCCAGGTTGTTAAATAGTCATCTCTTTTTGAGACTGCGACAGGGGTAAGTGATTTGTATATATTACGTTGAGGAAATAACTGAGCACGCGGCTTTCCAATAGCGGAGTCAGTAATGCAGTAGTCACGTTTAATTCTATCATTTATGAAAAGAATCTCATCAGTTTCAATGTCAGATACACAGATGCTAGAATCCATTCCGTTGAGCATATTTGTAAACATTGTTAGTGAAACCTGTGACTGTTTAAAGCCTTCTATCATAGAATTTATAGAATTACCAAGAGTGAATAGCTCTGTTGTTATGCCATATTTGTTAGGATCAATTGGAGGCGAATCAAACTCACGTTGCTCACCAATTTTTATCATGTCTGCGCTAATTCGCTCAACTGGCCATACCAGTATTTTGTTAATTACTAGAGAGAATATAGCAAAAAGAACAAGAATAAATACTACTGCAAGGGTTATCGTAAGCACAACTGTTCTATATCCTTCAGCATAAATGATGCGCTCTGTTGTCATAATTAAAAAGAATTGCTCATCACCCGATAGCGGTAGCTCAAGTGTTATCTCAGTAGAAGCAGTAGAAGCGGAACGATCAGTAGAGGATGAGTAGGTGTCGGCAATGCTCGATTTTTGAATTAAGTTGAAAGTAGCATCCTCATAATGAGTGATTGATTGAAAGAAACTACTATCTAAAATAATACCCATTGTAGCAGTGCCAAACATTTCATTCGCAGAAGCATCGTTCATAATAGGGGATGTAACAAGTAGGTATGCGGTTCCGTCAAAAAAGAGGATTTTTGTCACATTGTGAAGGGGAACACCGAACTCATCAGTTTCATCAACGTTATATACAGTTTTAGACTTTTCATGTAGAGTTATTGATGCTTCGTTTGAAAGCGCATCTGGGATTTCAATAGTGGTAGTAGAATCTAGAAAATTGTATGATTGACAAAATAGTAATTCGCCATCAAAATTTCTAACAAGAATAAAATTTGCTTGGTATGTTTCAAAAACAGAAATAGATGTCCAGTTTTCATCAATAAAATTAGAAAAATAACTCATTCTATCAGTCGCCTCTGTTGCTTCATTGACGGCATCAACAATACCAGACCAGATAGAAAAGTCATCTGCTGAAAGGTTCAGATCTATAATAGTGTCGCTAAATAAACCATTAGTAAGCGATGCCTGGTCGGAAATGTAGCGTTCTTCGGCAGAGAGCAGTATATCATTCATTGCTGCTCTTATCCAAACTGTGAGAGCAATAGTGATGACAACCATGATGATGATTACAATTATCCAAAGCAATACTCGCAGAGATAACTGCTTTTTAGTCGTAGAGTTATTAGACATAAAAAGATTCCTTGTGCTGGCAATGTAGAGTAAAACGTTTAAGGATTACATTGTTTATATTAATCCATTGCGAAAATTTCACAATTGATTCAATTTAGTTTAAGTCAAACTAGGAAAATAAATTTTATTTTTACATGACAAATACTGAATTAATTAAGCTCCATATTTGACCTAAGTGAAGGAATAAGACAATTAAAGATTATGCGCAACAAAATACACTACGCTAAAGTTTCTAACGTTAACTAGTTTTTAGACAGTTAACAAATAGTACATTCAAGGCAAACGCTTATAAATGCAAGAGCCTATCGTAGCACATACCTGTAAGCATAGAGCACAGTTAGCACTCTAGATATCTAGCTTAAAATTAGGAGTACTATTGAATGAATCTAAAAGCCTTTGATGGATTCTAGAAACAAACTCTAGATGGATTTCAAGACACTAGTAAGGCGGAATGCATTTCTAGATGTCTTATTTAAATTCTGCTTTAAGTAGAATTCAAAATAAAGTAGGTCGAGGCAGAAAAGCACCGAGAAACCTCACTATCAAAGTTTGACACGAGCTCTTCTCAGAAATTAAATACAAGATAAAGAAACGCACGAAGCTTTTACTAAGAATTACAAGGAACACTTATTTTGGACAGGCAAGGATTTCAGCTTCATCCTTATGATATTACACAAACTCAATATATGCAAGCATTTTAGCATATGCGAAAAAACAGTGAAATAGTATCCTAACATCTGAGTCTTGAAAAAACAAGAAGATTATTGTTTTTTTTAAATCAGGATGCTAACTTCTGAAATCAAGATAACTTACTTTCATCATTTAGCTTTGCGCTTTATATTCCTCTACTATCTTAGATGCTAACATAGCTGGCACTTCTTCATAACGAGAAAAGGCAACAGAAAATCTACCTCTGCCTTGTGTCATAGACCGAAGGTCGGTTGCATAGCGAACTAGCTCGACCTGAGGTGCTTCGCCATTGACTACAGTTTTTTCATTCGAGGATTCTGTTCCTAAAATTCGACCTCTCCTTTTGCTTAAATCTCCCATGATATCGCCCATATAAGCATCAGGGACGATAACTCGAATTGACATAATTGGCTCTAATAGTACAGGATTAGCCTTAGGTAATCCTTCACGATAGGCAATAGCTGTTGCCATTTTGAATGACAATTCGTTAGAATCGACATCATGATAGCTACCAAAAAAGAGAGTTGCTTTGAGCCCATGAACTGGATACCCAGCAAGGACACCCTTAGAAATACATTCAGTTAAGCCCTTTTCTACGGCAGGTATATATTGCCTTGGAACAACGCCGCCTACTATTTCGTCTTGAAACTCAAATATTCCATCATAGAGTGGCTCGAATCGAATTGAAACATCGCCATACTGACCATGACCACCAGATTGTTTTTTATGCTTGCCTTGTTGTTCAACAGTCTTTTTAATTGTTTCTCGGTAAGCAATTTTAGGTGGTGAAAGAAGAGCAGAGACTTTAAATTTGTTTTTTAATTTTTTGCAAAGGATATCGAGCTGGTTTTCTCCCAAGCCGCTTATTAGCATTTCATTGGTTTCGATATTTTTTTCTAATTTAAATGTTGAATCTTCGTCCATTAATTTAGTAAATCCAGAAAACACTTTATCCTCGGAGCCTTTTTCAGAAGCTGTGACAGCTAATGAAATTACAGGTGCTGGGAAAGCTATTGGGTCAAATTGAATTTTGTCCTGCATATCACATAATGTGTCACCAGTAGAAGTATATGTAAGCTTTGCTAATGCACCCATGTCTCCAGCATAAAGAGTGTCAATTGATTCCTGTTTCTTGCCACGAATAATAAACATAGATGCAATCTTTTCTGTTTCATCGCGGTTAACGTTGAAAACAGTATCACCAGAGGATAGTTTTCCACGAACGAGTTTGAAAAGAAGAAGTTTGCCAACAAATGGATCTACCATGGATTTAAAAACTTGAGCCGCAAATTTGCCGTTACTAATAACTAAATTTTTTGCCCCATTATCATATTTAAGTCCTTTTGACACACTAGGGGCAGGAACAAGCTCTACTATATGCTTTAATAAGTTCCCAAGCTCGATTGGACTCACCGCCACACCACCCATAATTGGAATTATCTCAGCTAATGCAAAGCGTTGAGATATACCAAACTTAATTTCGGCTGGTTTTAGTGCGTCACCACCAAAGAATTTTTCCATAAGCTCTTCGTTGGCCTCGGCTGCCTTTTCTGATAATGCGGATATTGGGTCTTCAATAATCATAGCATGAGATTCTGGGATCGGTATTTCAGATCCATTAGAGAAAGCCTTAACTTCAAGAATATCAATAAAACCAGTCATTTTGTTACCGCTCATGATCGGAAACTCAATGGGCGTAATTTTACCTGAATACTTATTTTCAAAAGCACTAACAGTTTTTAAATAGTCAGAATTTTCTTTGTTAATACCGTTTACAAAAATCATAACTGGAATGGCTTTCTCAACGCAATAATCCAATGCCATTTCAGCTCCTACTGAAATGACACCGTTTGCGGAGGTTACTACAATAGCAGCATCAGCAACAGTAAGTGCTGCTACTAGTTCACCTTCAAAATCGAAGTAACCAGGTACGTCTAGAATATTGATTTTAAAATCCTCAAAAAAAGTATAAGCAAGAGAGAGACTGATTGAAATTTTACGATTTATTTCTTCCTGGTCATAGTCCGAGACAGATGTGCCGTCATCAACCCTACCGAGTCGGTCTATAACTTTTGTTGAAAAAAGCAAGGCTTCTAGTAAGGATGTCTTTCCCTCGCCACTGTGACCTATAAGCGCAATGTTTCTAATCTTATCCTGTTTATATGCGGCCATTAAATATTTCTCCTTCGCAAAGTGATGTTTTTAACTTAATTTGCATTAGTTAAATTAGACTTGCTTAAATATAATACTATATCTATATTTAAAATTCAAGAGTGAATTTTTGCGCTATAATCGTGACATGTTTAAAAATCTTAAAATAAGAGCTGCGCTCTCATTATTACTGGTAACTTTAATCTCGTTTTCTACGCCTTCCTCTTTTAACTACCTTTTAACTGCATATTAAAAAATCCTCTATAAATTGGCAATCCTAGCACACCTAGAAGCGACGTTTTAACTATTTTCTTTCAGTTCTATTTTATTTATTGCACAATTAAAATGAATTTTTCTACCGAAATACTCGTTTTTCAATATGATATTACTTAATATACACAGTTAATTCATTTAATGAATTCATTGTGAAATTGCATATCCAAGCTTGCAAAACTAAGCAATTTATGTTAAAATATCGACATAAATCGACAAGTCAAATCTATCTAACTGTTAGTTTAAGACTAGTCAGCGTGCAATGGATATTGATGAGCTGTTTAAATGTAGAAGACAGACATTTTAAGTAATAAAACCTCATACTCATTAAGCAATATAGAAAAATTTGTTAATTCTAGACAAGCAATGTGCATTGTCTTTTAGCAAGACAGTGAATATTTTTAGAAAGCTCGAAGGGTAAAAGGTTTAAAAATATCCAATTGTTATAATTATTTTGTTATAATTTAGACATGGAGAACTCTCTAATGAACGAAAAAACGTTGCACTATAACGCTTATAAGGGTGCATATTTTAAAAATTCAATAAAGTTTACATATCTTTCAATATTGCTTTTATTAGTAGTATTAATTTTTTCATTTTCGTTTTTCTCTGCGCACACAATTAACACAACTGATTCGTTATTTTCTTACGTTTCTCAAACAGATGCGATAATTGCAAAATACGATGCTAATTCGCAATTTACACGCGATATTGCTGTTGAAAAGAGTTATCTGTTAGCTCAAAGCGGAATCATCACCATTAGATCTGACAAAATTATTGAAACAAAAGTGGCAGATGTTAATTTTCTATCAACAACCGAAGCTGTTTTGACTAGTGGCAACCACTCGGTGTCTCTCACTGAAGGCTCATCGTATGCTCTTGTAGACGAAATTAAAAGTGTCAGACTCCCCAAAGCACCACAATTTTCATATATAAACAGCCAACGACTTGTTTCATTTCCATTTAACGATGTGGTTTTAGCATTAGGGTATACAATCACCGATAATGAAGAATCTATAACTTTATCCAAACCATTCCAAAGCAGACGGTTAATAGTACAAGTTGATGAATTATTAAGCACCTATGGTGCAGTTGCTCTAGCAGATGGATATAGTAATTTCAATTTATTGCAATATGAAACTGAAGACGAAACAAAATACGCATATGACAGGTTACTTAATGATTTGTCCGTTGAACTTGTGCAACCTGACTTAATATTTTTTACAACCACAGAATTTACTGAAGTTGAGCTTTTTGAAAATGAGGGTGGAGGTGAGAGCACCACGCAACCCTACTCAACAGGCGCTGGATATTCATACAGGACATGGGGCGCAACCAGTCAGTATATGGATTTTGTAGCATACAATGAAAAGCTTGATTTACTCTACGGAAAGGAATTACCAGAGATAATAGTAGCGGTCCTAGATTCGGGATTGGATTCAAGCCATCCAATTTTTAGTGGGCGTATCGCAACTGGTGGAAGAAACTTCACAGGTGGTGATACAACTAACTATTATGATGATAACTCACACGGCACGCATGTTGCTGGAACTATTGTAGATCTTACTCTGTCAAATGTAAAGATTTTGCCAATAAAGGTGATGAATGCTAAGGGTGAAGGAACGAGCTCACAGATTCTCAATGGGATTCAATATCTAATTGCTGAAAAAAAGGGTGGACGAAATATTGTAGCAATGAATATGAGTCTCGGTGGTCAAAATACAGGAACCTCTCTCTATGCTACCTCTATTAATAATGCATATACAGCTGGAATTTTATCAGTTGTAGCCGCTGGCAACGAAAGTTCAAATGCAAACTACACAGATCCTGCAAAGGTTCCAAACGCCATAACCGTTTCTGCGGTAAATTCCCTGAAAAAGTTTTCATCATCATTTTCGAATTACGGTTCAGTTATAGATATAGCTGCACCAGGTGAAAATATAGTTAGTGCAATTCCTGGTAACAAGTATACATCTTATTCAGGAACTTCAATGGCTGCTCCGCATGTAGCTGCCGCAATCGCAGCTATTGCATCTGTTCCAACTAGTTCCTATACATCGAGCACTCTAACCCAGGAGCTTATTAAAAATGCGCAAGATTTAGGGACTGCTGGCTTTGATAACTACTATGGAAATGGCTTTGTCAAAATGCCAGTTTTGGAGGTTCCTGAATCTGGTCCCACCGAAGAAGAAGAAAATGGTAATGAACCACCACAAACACCTGTTACGACAGGCATCTCCGTTACTGCAGGTGCCAGCGTTGGCGGAACAATATCGCCATCTGGAACATTTGCAGTAGAAAAAGGATCTAGTCAAAGTTTTTCGTTTACTCCTAGTAATGGCTATGTTGTGACGGCTGTAGTAGTTAATGATAAAAGACAATCATTTACGAGCACAACTGGCATTTTGAAGAATATTACTTCAAGTGTAACATTAACGGTTGAATTTACACCAATAAGTTCTAGTTACATTGATGTTACATTTACAGGTAATGAAGGGGCAATGCTAAGTGTCTATTCTTTTGGCTTTGAAACAAAAATAGTAACATTTCCTTCGGTCTATCAATTATATAGAAATATTAATTATACGTATCGTATAATGAATGCTCAACCTGGTTATTCAATACTTGATATTACGATAAACGGCTCCTCTGTAGGTTCTAGTTATCAAGGCTGGAAAGCGTTTTCAGAGAATGCATCGATACACATTGTTTGCGCATTGAGCAATCAAACTCCACAAACACATACTGTAAGCGCAAGTGCTGGTCATGGGGGGGCAGTGTTTCCTTCTGGAGAAAGTAAAGTATTGCATGGTGGGTCACAAACCTTTGTTGTAACACCAGATGTTAACTTTTCTGTGTCATCTGTTAAATTAAATGATGAAGCAGTGGTTTTGACTGATAGTAACACATTCACAATTCAAAATGTTACTAGTGATGATGTGAGCTTTGAAGTTGAGTTTGCAACATCACTTAAATCAATACAAATAAATATAACGGGTTTAGGCAGTGTCGATCCAGCTACGACCATTTATGTTCTTAGTGAAGGTAGTCAAACTATACTATTCACACCATCCGCAGGTTATAAAATTGGGACGGTGCTAGTTAACAATGTACAAGTTGAGTTAGAAAACCAAAATTCATATACAATAAGAAATATAATTGAGAGTGTTGTAGTAGATGCTCAATTTGTTCTTATTCAGCAAGAGAATTCTGAGCTAATTGATAACGGGAAAATTGAAGAAGGCGAATCCACTAATGAAACTGACAACGAGGACGAAAATCCTCCTGATGAAAATGGAGATGGTGAAAATCCTCCGGATGAGAATGATCCTGACGAGAATTCTCCAGATGAAAATGGAGAGAATGAAAATCCTCCTGATGAAAATGGAGATGGTGAAAATCCTCCTGACGAAAATGAGGAGGATGAACATCCTGTCGATGAAAATGAAGAAGAAAATAGTGTTCCAGACGAGACTGATGATGAAAGCGATGGAGATCAAGGACAAGAGACCACGAAAGAAAAAGATGATCAAGCAATTGAAGACAACAACAATTCAAATGGAACTGATAATGGCCTAGATTCAAAAACAGTTATTATACTTGTTTTAATATTTTTCGGTATAGCTGTAGGGGCAGTAGTCATACTGCTGTTGTTAAAATAAAAGATTAAGTCTCTTCACTATTTTTAGTGGTTAAAAAGCGCACGTAAAAATCGCAAAATGAGCTTAATGAATAGATTATTACGGTTTTGTCTCATCATCGTTAATGCAATAATTTCCCAAAACCTAGCTCTTTTCATAAGTTTATTCGAGTTTTTTGTGTATTAAAAGGACTCTTTTAAATTTTCAAGCAATTTGCTTTTACATTATTTGATCTGAATTCTTAATATGTTTAAAAAGTTTAACACTAATAGTAGTGTGCATGATCGAAATGTAACATCATTAAGAGGAAAAATCCATTCGTCTTATTAAACATATGTGCGATTAACAAAATCAATTTTTAAAAAACAATATAATAACCGACAAGAAAAGTTCTACCTAGATAGTTCAAAGCTGATTTAGTTACACATTGTTATAAATGCTTATAGGTATAATAATGTAGTTTAATATTTCTAGATTTTGGCATAGGCTTATCCTAATTTGATTTAGCTTTTTTTTGAAAAAAAAAGATGGATATCCATGCAAATATTGCCAAGAAAAATGATGAGAGCAATATACTGATTCCAATCCCGCTCAAACCAAATGAAAATACCACAGTTGTAAAATAGGCAATTGGAATGCGCACAAATAGGGATATCACTATATTTATAAGCATGCTTATCCATGCTTTACGGTTTCCCTCTAAAAACCCACATGCACAAACTCCTATGGGTAAAAGCAAATAATCCATACTGATAATTTTCATATATGCTCTGCCCGCATTAGCAATTGAGGCGTTTCCACCAAACAAAGTAATTAAAAAGTCTGGAAAAAGGAATGTAGTAACGCAAGCAAGAATCCCAAACACAAAACACAAAGAACAACCACAAATCAAAAAGCTCTTTGCTCGTTTGTGTTTATTAACTGCGATATTTTGCGAAACAAGTGTGGCAATTGTATATGCCATTGCTCTAGTCGGCAAAACAGCGAACCCATTATAACGAGTAACTATTGAATGCGCGAGTGCTATTTCAAGATTATCAAAGAATTCAATATCAACTATGAAAGTTAGAAAAATGAATGATATCGAGGCGATCAGGTTAAGAAACCCTAAAGGCATACCAATTTTTAAAAACTCTTTTAAAATACTACTGTCTAATCGAAATTTTACCTTATTAGAAAATACCGATGATCTTTTTTTGAATAAATAAATCAAAGCTACTATAACTCCTAATATCTGGGAAGCAATAGTAGCAATGAAAACGCCATACACACTTAATTTAAACACACTAACGGTTAACAAATCTAATCCTATATTCAAAATGCATGATGTAAGTGTGATTAAGAAAGAAAACTTTGTGTCACAAAATCCGCGCAATATGCAAATTACACCATTAAATAGGATTGGGGAAGCTAGACTAATCATAGAAAGTTCGATGAAGATTCTGCCATAAATAATGCTACTAGTCGGGGTTCTTAATATGTTTAAAATAAAACTAGCTGAAAAAAATCCTACAACGCCAAGAACAACTCCTATGAAAGTTAAAGAGAGAAACATAAAAAAGATCGTGTTTTTCAATTTTATGATGTTATCTTGACTAGCGAATCGAGAGATTAATATTCCACTCCCCGAGCTTAAGCCTGTTAAAATATTGGTTATCAGAAAAACAAATTGTCCGCCGATAGCAACACCCGTAGTCGTAGCCAAATCGGTAAAGTGTCCTAAGATTGCAATATCTACAATATTTGATAAAGACTGAACGAACATGGAAAGAATCATGGGAGTACCGTGTTTTAATACTGCAATAAAAACATTTCCTTGTTGCAGTGTAGACACACCACTATCTAATAATCTCTCATGCATACACGTATTATGATGAGAAATATGATGATGATTATTATGTTTGATTGATATCTTTTATGCTTTTTTGTAGACTAATGGCAGTGAGCAATTAAACTGATTCTTTTTCTTTGTCATTTTTTGGTGTATTCAGTGTTTTCATCAATTTGTTAAAATCGTGGTCAAAAATGTATGCCTTTAGAGTGACACCTAAAAAGTCCAACCGTTCTTTGAATATTTGGAAGTCGAGAGTGCTTAGATGACTTAATACATAATTTTTTTTATCAGCTTCGGAATAACCTATCCCAATGCGAATGCGTTTGAATTCTGTTGTAGCGAGCTCGTTTACAATATTTTTCATACCGTTATGCGTTCCAGGGCCACCAGAGAGACGAGCACGTAAAGAAAATCTATCGATGTCAAAATCATCATAAATTACAAGTAGATTATCTGTTTTTTCTTTGTATTTAGAAAGAATGTTTTTGATGGCACCACCACTCAAATTCATATATGTCATGGGTTTTACAAGGACTATTTGCTCATCACGTACGAAAAAAGACGAAGTTAGAGATGAACATTCCGAGCGTGTGATTTTTTTTGCTAATGACAAAGCAAGTGCGTCTATTGCCATAAATCCTAAATTGTGGAATGTGTTACTATATTCAATTGATGGATTACCAAGTCCTACTATTACCATTGTTTAACTCTCTCTGTTTGAATTTTTTCGTTTTGCTTTAAAAAAATTTGATAGTTGTGCCGCACATGTTTCTTCCAAAATCCCACCTTCAACACTTGTACGATGGTTAAATCTTATATCATTGGGAATATTTAGAAGCGAACCACAGCATCCACCCTTAGGATCATATGCTCCGAAATATAAGCGTTGTAGACGTGCATTAATAATCGCACCTGCGCACATGGGACAAGGTTCCAATGTAACATACATGTCGGCTCCATCTAGATGCCAATTTCTTAACTTCCTTGTGGCTTTACGAATGGCTTCAATTTCAGCATGGGCAGTTGGATCATGCTTTGTTTCTTTATGATTGAACGCACGTGCAATTATTTCGCCATTCAATACTATTATGGCACCAACTGGCACCTCATCGATAACGGCGGCTTTTTTGGCTTGCTCTATTGCTATTTCCATGAATCGTATTTTATCATCAGACATTTTAATATTTCCAGTGTTTAGTAGTATATTAATAGAATTCAAAGGTAGTTAGTATCGCTTAAAAATAAATAAGGTATAGTAGCTTGTTTGGTAAGTATATGTGACAAAATATACTAATCCTCCCATTTAAACAGTTGAATATCTGGTGCTCGTTTTATGGTGTTACATATTCTAACAATTAACCTACAAAATATAAAGACACAAAGGTTTCATAAAATAGAGCTTTGAGTAGATCAAGACTTGTTTTTATTTATTTTGTAATATGAGCCTTAGAGCGAATTAGTAGATTTGCAATCTAAAAATGTAGCAACGATTTTGAGTGTTAATTCTTTCAACTCAACCATGTTGAAAAAGTGTTAATATGCATTGAAATGCACAAAACTTCTTTGGTTTTCGGACTTATTTTTATTAATTCGAGCTATGAAGAGTAAGAGCTGAGAGAGCTCGATTGATTTTCAAAACCCATTTTCATGTTTTTCTGATCGCATTGCCAAACAATTTGTGAAAATCAAAGAGAGTCATAATATTAGCGTAGATATCGCAATAATTTTTTCGAGTAAGTCAAAGGCATTTGGAAGTCGAAATCTTTAATCGGCCGTTCCATCTTAGAATGTGTAATTTTGAGAAATACACTAAAGACAGCGATAATAGTAATTTTATGGTATTTGAGACCAAAATTAGTCCCGCTATTTCCATTCAACTAACTTATTTAATTCTGTCATAAGAGGAGGTGTTTGAAGTAGCATAATAGCTTTCCATTCCAGCTGTCGGTCAATTGAGATTTAAGTGTATTTGCATGAGCAGTTATGCCATTTCATTCTAAATATTTAAGTAATCGTGAGTGAAAGTCTTTAACACAATATTGGTAATATTAATTAACTTGAAATTGTCAGGAAACGAGAGTAGTTTGTAATAGTCACACAGAAACATTAGTTGAGATTTTTTGATGACATATGATCTTCAAAGTCAAATTTACCCAGACAGCCTATTGAGACGAAATTGGAAGTTCGCTAGATTAAGTTCGAGAAACCGTGAAATGCGCTGAATGTTATTTAATACTCGATATCCGAATATCTACATATACCAAATTATACTAAATTTGACTTATAAAAACAAGAAATACTGTCAAATTGTAGGTGCACATGTAACTAAGAGGTTACAGTTCACACATCAACTGAATTAATTGTTAATGTTGATAAATTCAAGGCGAATTTCTTTAATTGCCATTTAAAAGAGCTTTTTCCACATATGAAACGCTTATTACTTGTGTCTTTTCCCACTAAAATGCTGATCGCTTTCCAAATATCATACAAAGGATGGACAGTGACCATGTTTTCCCATATAGGGTGTGAACAGTAACATCGAAATTCTATATCACAATATTTCAATATCATTTTGCTTATTGATTTGCATCCTCGTATGATATAATAATACTAATATGTCATCAGGTTGTTTGAAAGTGCAATATTTGCCAAATTAGGTACTAAGTTACATGAGCCATAAAGGAGAAAAAAGTGTACAATATTTTAGAAGTAGAGGGCCTTACTAAGTCTTTTGGATTAAATAAGGCGGTTGACAATGTTAGTTTTGCTGTACAGAGCGGTTCTTTTTTTTCGTTTTTAGGACAAAACGGTGCTGGCAAAAGCACAACTATAAACATACTCATTGGACTGCTTTCAAATGACATTGGACATGTTTTGTATAATGAAAAACAAAGCATCGAGGAGTTTAAAAATCAAATCGGCGTTGTTTTTCAAAACAATGTTTTTGATGACAAACTCACTGTTAAAGAAAATTTGCAGCTATACGGAACATTTTATTTTTCAACGCGAGCGGCTATGCTGAAAAGATATGAGGAAATAACAGCGCTTTTGGGTTTAGATGATATTGTGCCAAAACGCTTTTCGATGCTTTCTGGTGGGCAAAAGCGAAAGGCTGAAATTGCCAGAGCTTTGCTTTTCCAACCCCAAATTTTATTTTTGGATGAACCGACAACTGGACTTGACCCAAAAACAAGATTAGAGGTTTGGCGTTTTTTACATGAAATCCGTAAAGAAACGGGGATGACATTGTTTTTAACCACCCATTACATGGACGAAACTGCAGATGCAGATAAAGTAGTTATCATTCACAATGGTAAAAAAATGTGCGAAGGTTCCCCATCGGAGTTGAAAACACACTATTCATATGACAGGCTCTCAATGCTTCCGAAAAACGAGCTGGAATTTGAAAAAAAGCTAAAAGTTTTAAATCAAAGTTTTGAAAAAATTGCCGATCTCTACTTCATTCGAATTAATGACACCGCTGAATCTATTGAGCTTTTAAGTGCCCTTAAAAATGATCTACGATTCTATGAAGTTAAAAAGGGAACCATGGATGATGTATTTTTGTCTGTAGTCGGCGAATCTATAATTGGAGACAATACGAAATGAAGAATATTTTTGCATTTACGATTCGAAACATAAAACTATTTTTAAGAGACCGCATGACAGTTTTCTTTTCTATAATGAGTTCGCTCATACTAATTCTCTTGTATTTTTTGTTTATTGCCAAGCTTTACATAACTGGTATAAATGCAACTACTGTCGTTATTTCTGAAAATGCTGCAGGTTTTTTGGTTTATTTACAGATGATGACGGGCGTATTAGTGCTTAACTCCATATCTCTATCCCTTGGAATGTTTTCAGGCATGGCAAAGGATTTTGAGTCTCGGAGGATCTGTAGCTTTTTGCTGACACCTATAAAAAAAAGAGAGATCATCCTTTCGTATTTTAGTGGTGGCATTATCGTTTCTCTCATATTGAATATATGCACTTGGATCGTAACGGTTTTGCTTATAGGTATTATAACAAACTACTTTGTCGCTGCTTCTGCCTTTTTCTTAGGAATAGTTGTGCTCATAGTTTCATCGCTTATCAGTTCGTCAATTATGATGCTATTGACTGTTCTTGTCAAATCATCTACAGGGCTTGCCATATTCAACGGTGTGTCTGGCACTTTTTTGGGTTTCATTTGCGGAATATATATGCCGTATATCTCATTAGGCAAGGCAGTTGAGGGCATAGGATCGTTCTTTCCATTTACGCACCTAACCGCGTGGTTTAAAAACATAGTGATAACAGATGCGCTTTCACAAATCGGAGTGCCGAGCGAATCAAAAGACATTCTAATGAACGATTGGTTTAGCGCAAATGGCGTTGGTTTTTGTGGCACTGACGCACCATTATGGCTGATGCTCTTGCTTTCTGGCATAATTGGACTTGCTTGCTTGTACATCTCTGGTCTATTGCTTAAAAAAAGAATTAAATAGAGTTTCGTTAAAGATATGCAATGAAAAAAGTGAATGTGTCTAAATTCAGCTATTTTAACACGATTTCCGAAATGATTTATATTAAAATTAAAGATTGAAAACGTGGAAATGTAGCGACAAGAAAAATTCGCTCTAATTACTCTTGTAGTGAACTGATAAGATCTTCTTCCTCTGAAATATCAAGATTGTCCATTTTTGATAGTTTTTTACTAATAGATTCTGTTTTTCGTCCTGCTTCATCTAAGCTCTTTGATACAGTGTTTATTTGCCCTTGCGCTTTTGTGACAATTTCAGCAAATTTGATAAACTCTTTACGAAACATTGCAAGTAGCGAATATATTTCTTTGCTGTACTTTTGTATGCTTAACGTTCTAAAGCCCATTCTTACAGTGCTGAGCATAGCTGATACATTCATAGGTCCAGCAGGTATTATTTTGTAATTATTTTGAAGTTCCTCAACAAGACCATATTGTCGGATGACTTCGCCATATAGTCCTTCACTTGGCAAATATAACAGTGCAAAATCAGTAGTTTTAGGTGGCTGTATGTATTTTTCACTTATCCTATGGGCGTCGGCTTTAATGCGGGAAATTAAAGCGTTTTGACTCTGCTTATACAACGCATCATCTCCTGCTGCGAATGCTTCATTCATACGCTGAAAGTCCTCAATTGGAAATTTTACATCAATTGGCAGATAAACCTTGTCGTTATTAGGACCTGGTAATATTACAGCAAAGTCAACTCTACCCCTATCTCCACTGCCGCAAACATTGCAGTTACGCTCGTATTGCTCGGGTGTCAAGATATCCTGCAGAATTCCTTCTAACGAAATCTCACCCCAAGTGCCTCTCGTTTTCACATTGGAAAGCGTCTTTCTTAAATCTGTCACGCCATCTGCAAGGTTTTGCATTTCACCGATTCCCTTGTTTACAGCATCTAGTCGTTCCGAAATTATATTAAAGGATTGTTTGAGCCTATCGTTCAATGTAAGTGTTAGTTTTTCATCCACTGTTTCTCTCATTTTTTCGAGTTGTTTTGCATTGTCAGAGCGTACATCATTGAGATTGTTTCTGAGATCAGCCCTTATATCCAAAAAGCAACGTGCTAACTCTTCGCGCATTTCATGTATTTTTTGAGCGTTGCTGTCACTCATTCCACGCACTTGATACATTATGCGATCGTTAGTTGCAGTTAATCCTTTAAATAGAGCATCAGAGGTGGCGCTATTTGACAAAGCAATGGCATTACGAATTTCATCAACTCTGCGAGCAAATGCTTCTTCAAGGTTGTCTCGCATATCAACATTTTTGCGCTTTGCCAGAAAAACAAGAGTAGATATTTGTAATAATACAACAACTAATAAAATAATAGTAATAACCGTGGACATATAATATTTCCTTTTTTAAAGAGCAACTGGAATTAAATTTAAGATAGAAAAAGAGTAATGGATATAAAGAAGTTTTGCTTAGAATGTGTCAATTTAGATAAGTAAGAGTTTAAGTAGAAAGGATAGTGAATGGAGAATTTGCTCCTATATTTCGATTTTACCAATGAACGCAATTCATGTCAACAATTTATCGTATTATTCGATATTATAAGTGATGTTGTAGAATGTAAAATGAATTGTCGAAAAAACTGAAAATTTTCAGACCATCAAAGAACATAATTTTTCCTCGTATATCTCAAAAAGAAGCACATATAGATTAATGCTAAGAATCTCAAAACCCGGCTTAGGATATTTTTATTTAAATTTGGAATACTTAAGAATAAACAATATTGAATGTAACATACTATGATCAGTGCACAGAGATCAAAACAAAAACTCAACAATTAAACATCAGTGTTTTTTAAATATATAAATACTGAATAAAGACTATTAATGTTTCTTTTAGATTTAATACAAATCTAATTAGTAAATAAGTGACGTACTCCCGCCGGCTAACGCCTACGGCGTTTGAGACGGGGGTCTTCTTTAGAACTCCCACTTACGGCAGGATGTTTTACCAAGCTATCCCCGTGCGTTCCACGCTTCGATGTAATGCACTATGAGGTGAGTAATCGAAGCACTGTGCGCCGAATGGTTATTACTATCCAAGTCCTCTCGAAAATCAGACCACCTCCCTTATATGCACTGATTCTATCACAAATTCTCCGAAGAGTCAATACAGGACGGTCGAACAAGGTGTGCCTTCATCTCACCGTCTATAGAGGCGGGTGTCTTTTCACACATAAGGTTAAAATTGGATAAAACCATGGAAAGGTCGAATCTCAATAGGTGTCACAATTAATCAATCTTCAGAAGGAGTAATATATGAATCAATTAAAATGTACAACTATTAATTGCCAGCACAATTTAAAAACACACTGTAATGCGGGAATCATTGGAGTGTCAGAAAAATGCATTTGTGAAAGCAGGATAAAACGAGTGGGTGGAGCATTAGAACAAGCGTTTGCAGAAATTGAGGCATCCGATGAATTTCCAGCTTCTATTCCAAATATTGTACAATGCGAGGCAAGTTGTATATACAATGTAGATAACAGATGTAGTGCAACATCAATATTAGTGTCCGACTCATTTTTCAATCCAAAGTGCCGCACGCTAATACGACGCTAATTATCTAAAATCGTGTTTTAAGGCTTTTAAACTTAAGCCTATAAATGGACAAAATCAATTTTTGAAATTAGAAAAAGGACCGTTTAATTTGGGAAGTAACGATGGTCATTGAGAAAGCGTTTTTAAAGTTTTAGAAATTAGACATTGAAACAAGCATTATTTGCATATGCTTGTTTTGAGGTTCTAGCAGATAATTAGGCTTTCCTAGTTTCAATTTGCTAAGCATTTCTGTTTGAAAATTTTTAAGCTTTCGCACTTTTCATTTGGAATTGAAATACAAATAAAGACATGAGAGCTACTAAGCATAATGGATTTATATTTCAAAACGCTCGAACTGAGCACATTGTCGTTTAATCCTAAATTCCCCCATCTTTAACATTATACAAACAAATTTCTGCCTAGCGTTTTTTCAAACGATATATTGAGTCTTAGATTATCTTTTTAACGCAAACTTAGGTTTAATGAATTTATTGTATTTCTGATGTCGTCTTGTGCATCGAATGCCAATAAAATAGTTTTTGATCTTTCGTTAATGCTTTAAGCAATCGATATTCGTTTCCATCTGATGCAACCATAATGTTATCCAATCTGTTTAAAATCTTATTTAGCGACTCTGGTTTGGCCTTTTTGTATTTTTTTTAGTTTATTCCTCATATATGTTCTGATGATAAGTGCTAAAAAAATGACAAATATTTTACCACCAGTTGCTTCCTCATTGTGAGTTCTGATCCTGTTGCCCTCCATTTCAACTTTGATTTGATTAAATAGTTTTTCGTCAGCATCCTTTGCACGATAATAGTACAAAACATCGTTACTGTTCACACCCCATATGAAAAAGACACAGGGGTGTAAACAATTTTACAAAATGGTAAATGAATCGTAAATAATTCTCAAAAACCTTATCTATGCAGCTGCTTTTTAAATTTTAA
>JAITQU010000024.1 GCA_031288735.1 Christensenellaceae bacterium | reverse complement strand
GTTATTGTTTTCATCTTTACTCCAATCCTTTCTACTTGTTTTATGTTTTTGAATTTTTTTAATAATGCGCTCGTCGATTTTAAAACGTATAATGCTAGTAATCGATTGTGTTTTGATAATGTTTTTTTTAAATTGCTACTAAGATAACAAACACAAAATTGACTCCATATCTTCATATTGAAACTCATGTCATCTTTTTTTAAATAGTCTTATCTTTAAATCCGCATTAGCTGACCACCTTCTTTTATGTACTTAAAAATTTGAAATTGTCTCGTTTTATTATCTTTTTCTAAGCACTAAAACTAAAATTTTGTTACTGTTCGCACTTGAAAAAAAAATTAATTGTTGACAAATTGGATGGCAATTGATACAATCGGAATTGAAAAAACATCGACTTCAGGTCTCCACTCCTTTTCCCCGATTTACACAAGTTAATACACACTCCCATTTATTTATTTAGATTTAAGATTTTTTCAAATAGATTTATCATTTAATTAATATGTTTTCTCACTAAATGTCGCTTTCTGCCCGTTCCAAATATATTCAATATCCTTAAGTTCGCCTTGTCGGTGTTTTGCAATCGAAAGAATCATATTCTGTATTGATTCATTTTTATTAGATTCATCCTCTCTACTTAAAAACAACACGATATCTGCATCCTGCTCTATAGATCCAGAGTCCCTTAGGTCGCTAAGCTTTGGTGTGGATTTTTTGCTACCTTCATTACGCGTCTCAATATTTCTAGACATCTGGGATAGCACAACGACAGGACAATCTAATTCCTTAGCTAAAACCTTTAGTGATCTGCTGATTTCGCCCACTACTTGCGTTTTGTTCATGCTACTAACATTTTTACCATCCCCTAGAGTCATTAATTGCAGATAATCAATTATGACTAAATCGATAGTATCATGCTCAAATTTTAATTTTTGACACTTTTCTTTTATTGTCAACGGTGTTTGAATAGCACTATCATCAATATAGAAAACACTATAATAAAGTAAGCTATGTACGTTCCAGATATCTGGGATTTTTTCTTTACTTATATTTGCGCTTTTTATATCGTTCATGCTAATTTTTGAAATATTGCTATAAATCCGCTCTAAGATTTGATTTGCTGACATTTCAAGTGAGAAAAACGCAATTACACTTTTATCATATTCATTATTTTCAGCACTTCCTTCTTTGTTAACTATATTTGATATAAGATTTAATGCATATGATGTTTTTCCAACAGATGGTCTCGCTGCAAGAACGATTAAATCACCCCGTTGTAAGCCGTTTGTTGTCTTATCTAATATTGGATACTCCGTTTTCAATCCAATATTTGAGCTTTTATTAAGCATAATTTCTTGCATCTTATTTATGAACTTTACTGATAACAGTTTTACATGACTAAGTGTACTGTCCTCTTCTATTTTAATTAGCTCATTTACTTTTTTAACTAACTCATGCATAATCTTATCTACTGATGTCGCTATGCGTACGCTTTCAATTGTGCTAAAGCATACATTAAGAATACCTCTTAGTTTCATGTCTCTATTCAAAATGTTTAGATATGTTTCATAATTAATTGAACTTGGTAAATAACATACTAAAGAAACCAAATATCCCAATGTTTCCTTGTTACACTCATTTCGTCTTTCTAAAATATCGTTTACGCTAACAACATCAACCTGACCATCACTTTTTTTTAATTCCATTATTGCATTAAATATCTTTTTGTGACCGTCATAATAAAATAGATTTTCACTTAATTGATTCGATATTTTATCTATTATATTATGGTCTGCTAGTAAGCAATATATCATAGACCTTTCAGCATCTAAATTTTTTGGTATAATATGCTCTAGTTCCTTTGAGAAATTAATAATATCCATTATCCTCTTACCCCCACCGATGTCAATTTGAGCTCACGTAATATTAAATATTCTCGTTTTTGATTAGGTCTAAAATACACCCAACTGTTTTTTAGAGTATATATATAACAAAATCTGATAGTATTAGGTATATCTTTTAAACTAAAGGTTTTTGCGCTAGCATCCGCATCGCCTCTCTCACGTCCATAAAATACACAAACGTCAGGTTGTCGCAAATCATATTCGAATCCGTGCTCAAAATTTAAATCAGGTTCAATTCTTGAGCCTAATGTCGAAAGATTTCCTAAAGCTAATAAAACATTTAGCTTTTCCCGATCAGAATAATGCTTTAATAAAAGCTCACCACAAGAAAAAAGCTCACAATCCCAGTGGCAATAAATTCCAGTATATGTCCCGTTTTCATTTTCTCTACAAATATATGATCCGGAATCCATGCAATTCTCCAATTAAATTAATTTTTTACACTGCCTCTATGTCATTAGCTACACTTTTTAAAATTAAAATATTTTTTCCTGTGTTCTTTAATTCATCTAATACATCAATTTCTAGAGTTAAAAAATCATCATCGTCATCGTAGTCGCTCGCCCCAGGACAAAAATACATCCATTTATTATCCTTTGTGAAAAAATAACAATAATCGACTGGATGCTCATTATTTACATCCTCAAGATCGATTTGAAATTTTTGATTACTTTCAAAATCATCTCCACGATCCCGAGTGTAAAAAACGCACACGTCTTTTTGCGGATTATCAAAGCTGTGAGTATGTCTTGGATCTGGATATAACTCCTTTTTAAGACTACTAAGGCATCCTAGTGAAAATAATTCATTAATTTTTTCACGACTAGTATAGTATTTTATTAGTGTCGCACCGTTATGTGCAAGATACCCGTCCCAGTGACAATACAC
>JAITQU010000005.1 GCA_031288735.1 Christensenellaceae bacterium | reverse complement strand
ATGCAATCATAATAAATGCAGGCGGCTATCACATTGATGAAACAAAATGTAAGCGTTGTAAAAAATGTGTTGATCCAAAGTATTTAGTAGGCGGTTGCTCAATGGATAAGTATTTGCATACTGTAAGAGGCAACTAATTATGATTTTAAAACTTGAAATTAAGCCGTCATTTGGAAAGCACGAAAAATTCTATTTGCGCAAAGGCTGGCTACATAAAGGGATTCGAAATTTAAAAGAAAATAGTAAACTTTTTTCTTGGTCAGACGAATTAGTAAAGCCAGAGGATGCGCTTGGAATAGGAACGAATATGGTAAAGTCTTTACGTTACTGGCTTAAAGCAACACAAATGACCGAAGATGATAATGTTCATGGAAAAAAGCTAACGCCAATATGCGAAATTATATATGCTAACGACCCATACTTTGAAGAGCGAGGCACAAACTATCTAATTCACTATTTACTTGCTAGTAATATTAGTGTTGCAACTGCGTGGTGGTGGTTTTTTAATGAGTACAAGACTCAAACGATAGACAAAAAAACATTCGTTGAAGATTTAGGTTTTTTCTGTCGCTTACGTGGCTTTGAGATTCCAAATGGATTAGATGATGAATTTAGTACTTTGATAGCTACATACTGTGCAAAAAAGGAACACGATGACCCTGAGGAGACAAAAATAAGTCCACTCTCTGAACTTAGATTAATAACTAAGCACGGTAAAGAAGAATTCAAAAAGACAACTCCTGATAAGGATGATATTCACCCATATATTGCATTTGCTGTCATCTGTGAGAAGCAGAAAAAACTCGAAACTGAGGAATTGCAAATCTTCGAATTATTAAATGGAGAAAACAATATCGGTAAAATATTTAACCTAGATCGCTCTACAATATTTTATCTTATTGAAAAGATGGAACAACGAGGTTTAATCAAAATCACCAGAACAGCAGGGCTTGATGTCATTAAAATAAAAGAAAAAATGACACCTACTGAATGCTTGCAGGCATATTATAATGTACTTGAAAA
This sequence comes from Christensenellaceae bacterium, assembly GCA_031288735.1. Taxonomy (GTDB): domain Bacteria; phylum Bacillota; class Clostridia; order Christensenellales; family DTU072; genus JAITQU01. Next base: position 23,785 of record JAITQU010000005.1, on the reverse strand, counting down.
AGAGGGGCTTCATGATTAGATTAATTGATTTTTTTAGGCCACTTGAAAACTTTCAATACTCTGTTAATTTGGAATATGACCTTAACGATGATAATAAAATCAAAGCGTTTATTCCAACTAACAGTGCTTTAGAAATACTAGAGGACATATTAAATTCCACAAAAACACATTCATCAGACAGGGCTAGAATCTTAACAGGAGCTTATGGTAAAGGAAAATCTCATTTAACACTCACATTACTTGCAATGTTAGCGGGAAAACCCAAAAAACTATTTAGTAACATTGTGGATAGAGCAAAAAAAGTCAGTCCGAGAATCTCAAACAATATTGAACAATTCTTTGAAAGAGAAACACAATTTATTCCTGTGTTACTCAGTAATCAGAGCACTGACCTAAAAACTACATTACTTATTGGGCTAAACAAGGCATTACATAGAGCTGGGTTAACACATCTAATGCCAACAACTTTCTTTGACGCTGCAATTGCTAAATTAGAGAGCTGGAAAATAGATTTCCCTGAAACCTATTCACTATTTAGCAGAAAAATTAATGGTTCTGTTGAAAATTTCAAAAGTAAACTAGAGCATTATGACAGTGCTGAATATGATTACTTTGTAAGAATTTACCCGACACTAACATCGGGGAGTGAATTTAATCCTATGTTAGGGGCAGATGTTGAAAATATAATTGATAGCGTGCTCGATGCAATTATTTTAAAAGGTTTTTCTGGTTTATTTATTGTATATGATGAGTTTAGTAAGTTTTTAGATGGAAACAAAGAGACAGGCTCGGCACGAAATGTTAAACTTCTACAAGACCTTGCTGAAAAATGTAACAGAAGCCAGGACAAGCAAATTCATATTCTTTTAATATCACATAAAAATATCGAAAACTACGTTTCTGATTTACCAAAAAAGGTTGTTGATGATTGGAGGGGAATATCAAAGCGATTTAAACCACTAGCAGTTGAAAGTAGTTATAGAGAATTGTTTGAGATTATAACTATTGTACTTAATAAGGATGAAAATACTTACTCTAAATATTTACAAGAGAAATTAGAAGAATTTAATCAGCTAAAAAGGTTGATAATGTCACAGAGTTTAAAGGTTGCACACAGACGAAGTGCTTTTTCGGATGTTATCGAGCATACAGGGTTTGATTTTGTCGAAAGGTGTTATCCACTGCACCCCTATTCGATTATAATTTTACCTAAAATTAGTGAGTTGGTAGCTCAGAATGAGCGAACTATCTTTACCTTCTTAGCGTCAAATGAAAAGCATGCTGTTAATTATTATATTAAGAAAAATGAAGATCCATTCCCGTTAATTGAGCCAGACAAAATTTATGATTTTTTCGAGACCCAATTTAAAAATGAACCTTTTGGGAGTGCTATTAGACACCAATGGCAGATAGCCGCCGCCGCTTTGAATATTGTAGCAGGTGAGGATAACCGCCTTTCCATCAAAATTATTAAAGCTATAACACTAATTTATATCATAAATCAGTTTGATGTTTTGCCACCAAGTCTTGATTTAATAAGGGATATTTACGGAAAAAGCGAGCTTGACCGAGAGGTTGAAGTCGCAATTAGCATTATTGATCAGTGCGGGCTTTTGATCAAATTAGAGTTCAAACCCTATGTTCGCATCAGAGAAGTAGGTGGAAATAATGCCGATGCACTCATTGAAGAAGGAATAATTAGATATCAAGACACAAATATCAGAGCCGCATTAAAAAACAGTCTACCATCTAATTATTTATACCCAGTTGCATATAATGATGAGTTTGAAATGACTCGTTATTTTCAGATCGAATTTGTCGACTTAGTAGTGTTAAAGCAGATACATGACCCAACAGATTTTGTATTAAATGCAGATGGATGTGTGTTAGCAGTAGTAGTAAATAATGATGAAGAGCGCCTTGAATGCATTGATTTAATTTCTAAGCTTACTAGTAATCTTATCGTCTTTGCTGTTCCCAAATCCACAACTGACATTTCCAAAAGCATTGTCAAATACACGGCCATATTAGACATTTTAAAAAAAGATGATGAAAAGAAAAACGACAAAAGCAATAAACTTACTGTAAGTGCAATAGATGAATTAATGTATATTGGTAGTGATTTAGCCGACTTAATTGAAAATTACATTGATACACAATTTTTCAGTCCTGAGCATAAAAAGACAGAATATTATTTCAACGGCAGTAAACGTGAAGTAAACCGAAGAACTGGACTTTTATCGCTTCTTTCAGATATTTGTAGGGAAGTCTATAGTAGGACACCAGTAATAGTAAACGAAAATATAAATAGAGAGTTTCTCTCGGCACAAATGAAAAAAGCAAGACATAACATCCTTAAAAGTGCTCTAGCACCAATAATAGAGGAAAATTTTGGGCTCACTAATACACAAGACATAAATGTTGCAAGAAGCGTATATTTCGTTCCTAATATTGTTACAGACATGACAAATCCCAAAATATTATTAGATGAAAAGCTGGATGAAAAATTTAGCTATATGTTCAAAATAATTTGCGATTTTATCAAAAGAGCAATAAATGAAGAGATTTCATTTCTTGAACTCTATGATACATTGAGAAATCCTAGCTTTGGGATTTCTTTAAGAAAAGGTGTTATACCATTCTATATTGTAGCCGCTCTCAAGCAATATAAATCGATTGCAATTATAAAAAAGCGACACCGTGAATTGCAACTTACGGCAACTATTTTAGAGGATATAAATGACGATCCAGCAATGTTCACAATAAAAATTGAAAGGCTTGATGCTAGAAGGATTACATATATTGCTGGTATTGAAAAAGAAATACACCAATTCGTTGCTTCCGATGAAAGAGAATTTTCATCGTTTAACTATATAACAGTAGCATTACAAAAATGGTTCTTTCATCTATCACGTTTTGATAGAGAGAGTATGAGGATTTGCGATGGTGAAAAATACAAAAACATTACTAACACATTTGAAAGTAGGTTTAAGACGATACTAGCGTCACCAGAATTAAACGCACACGAGTTTTTGTTTGTTAAACTTCCATCTATTGCAAGAACAAACGATTTAGTCGAAGTCGTAAAACTGTTTTCATCCGCAGTTAGGGAGATAGAGAACAACAGAAAAAATGTAATCAAAAAGACAATAAGTGAATTGTTGATGCTATTCAAAGGTAAGGAAAATCAATCGCTTAGCTCTGTATTGCAAGACTACTACGAATCATTAAATGAGCGCACAAAGCATCAAGTTTTTGATGGTACTCTAGGCAAATTTCTAGAAGTTATTCGCTTAAGAAATTTAGACGATAAAAAGATCACGGAAACACTCATAAAAAATTTGTTTGGTCTGCGCTTAGAAGATTTTAACGATGTGTACGCCGACCAGATTCCGAGTAGAATTATAAATGTAAAAAATCAGATTGACAAATTCAATAAAGAAAACAAGGATGTAATAATTGACTCAAATAACTGGTATGAAATATGTTTTTTTAATTCGGACGGCACGAGCGAAAAAAAACACATTACACCTGCAAAAGAGATCCCCCCTGCGGCGAGAACGTTTGCTAATGAAATAGATGATGTAATTGAATCTTATGGGGAGGCAATGACAAACTCCGAAAAGGCTCAAGTCATATTAGAATCGATACGGAGGCTTATAAAATAATGGCAATAGCAAAAGCATATTTTGATAATGCTTCCACTACCTATGTTAAACCCGTGGAAGTCCATAACTTTATGCATGCCTTTTACGAAGCCAACTCAGTAAATATAGGCAGAGGCAATCATGAGCTATTAAATGATAGTAAAAAAATAGTTTCAGAAACAAGACAAATGTTACTGAATTTATTTTGCGCAAACAGCGATTATATTGCTGTCTTTCAACCAACGGCAACAGAGGCACTTAATGTTATTATTCAAGGACAAGAGCTGAATGCGGGGCAGAACATTTATATTTCTCCATTTGAGCATAATGCAGTGTACAGGACGGTGAAGCACTTAGAAAAGGATAAAGGAATACGTGTAATTGAACTTTTAGTTGACAAAAAAACTCTTGCATTCCAATTTGATAAAATCAACAGGCAATTTGCCGATAACAAGCCCGCATTAGTAATAGTTTCGCATGTAAGTAATGTCTGTGGCAATATTGCCCCTATAAATGAGCTAGGGAAACTCGTTAAAGAATATAAGGCAATTTATACGATTGACTGTGCACAAAGTGCGGGACTACTCGAAACTGATATAGTGAAGTGTCGAGCCGACTATATGGTGTTTGCTGGACACAAAACACTCTACGGAGCATTTGGTTGTTCGGGTTTCATCTGTAAAAAAACCGCAAAATTAAAACCATTAATTTTTGGCGGAACGGGGATTGATTCGAAAAGTGCTGAAATGCCAACCGATTTACCAATGCGATTTGAAGCTGGAAGTATTAATATACTTTCGATTGCTGGACTGCACGCTGCTTTAACTTGGCACAAAAAAACAGGCAAAGAAAACATTAGAAAAAAAGAAGAAACACTTTATAATCAGCTACTTCAAATGTTAAGTGACTGCAATACCGTTGAAATAGTTGGAAACACAACTACAGCAGTCAGTATCGTGTCGTGCATATTTAAGGATTTTTCACCAGAATCAGTAGAACAAATACTATCGAGTAATGGAATAATTACACGTTCTGGTTTGCAATGCGCACCTATAGCACACAAACTTTTAGGGACATATCCAGCTGGAACTGTGCGATTTAGCATTAGTTATTTCACAACGCAAGAGGAACTCAAGCAACTTTTAGATGTCATACAAGAATTTACTAAAAATATGTAAAAGGAGAAACCAGAATGTTAACTAACACACAAAGCACTGTAGCTAACTTACAAAAGATTATCAGCGATATACTTACGAATAAAATAATGTTACCAGATTTTCAAAGAAAATTTGTTTGGAGCGATGTAGATAAACAAAAAAAGTTAGTTGCTTCAATACTAGCTAAAATGCCAATAGGATGCTTTTTGGAATTAAAAGGGAAAAGTGACGAATACGTAGCACGAAAAATCGGCATTAAAACTCAAATTAAAACGGAAACTGAAACTCAAACGAATACTGAATCGACTCAAAATGAATCGATTCCAAAGGAAGTATATTTTTTACTTGATGGACAACAGCGAGTCACTGTATTATCCGTTGTTTTTTCTAGTTCTATTTTTCTTATCGCAAAAAAATCCAAAAATCTAGTTGACGCATCGTTAAAAAGAAGATTCTTTATCAAAATACCTAAAAATTACGATCAAGATACTACAGTTGATTTATTTGGCGCAAAAAATTTGCAATTTCCAAATATAAGTGAAGAAAAAATCCCTGAATTTAGCACAAAAGATGTATTTGATTTGATTGTTACTAAGGATTATATTTCTAATTCTAATTTAGCTAGTAGTCCTTACATCTTTTTTGATTCAAGTTCAAATAAAAAAATCGAAATTGAGACATTAAAGTCCGAATGCAATATTTCAAATGAACCGTATTTAGTACCTTTGTTTCTTTTGATTGAAGATAAGACTGATGGGACAAACTGTAATGCTTTAATGTTGAAAAAAATAATTAAGTCAATTTCGGATAGTATTAAAGACGCAATATCTCAGAACTATGAGAGTATTGAAAACTCTACTGATGCAGATGTTTTCGTTAAAAATGTTTTTTCTAAAGACCATCTCGATAGTTTTTTAAAGGACAAAAATAGTGAAAAAACTAAACAAGAGATATTTGAAAGTCTCCTGGAAGCACAAGCAGAAGAATGGCGTTATAAATTTTTTAATTATTTAAAAGATTGTGTTAATAATATGGGTTTAATTGAGTTTAAGCTAGAAGCTCACGCAAGAGATAGAGCTATAGATATTTATGAGAACTTGAATTTGGGGGGAGTCAAACTTGATGTTTTTGACTTAATAGTAGCAAAGGTTGGAAAGAAAAATACTGAAAATTTTTACAGCAAAATTTTTAATATAGTAAATAATAAAAAAGAATATAGTGCAGATGTATTACCAGAGACAATAACTGTGCTTTATAATAAAATATCTAATGAATACAACGCCACAGTCTCTATTTATGGTATGAAAGAAAAAGAAGATCTCCCCAAAACGTTTAGTAAGTCATTTTTAAATGTGATGTCATTAAAATATCATATTGGAAAATTAAACAAAAAATTGACAGGTGACATAACAAATGAAAAATCCAAATTGTTAATTACACCTGATTTTATTTTGGAAAATTACGAAAAAGTTTGTGTAGCGGTTGATAGAGCATTGTTTTTCTTTAATATGCGTTGCGGAATACGAAAATTTACTGATATACATTACAAATTAATTATTGACATTGTTGCGTTTGTTTTTTTAGAGGATAAAAACTTCAAAGACAAAAAAATACATAATTTGTTAGAAGCATGGTATTGGGCAGTAATATTTTCTGGCGAATTTGACAAAGACCAAAAATCCCAATTTGTTTCACATCTAAGCCGTTTGATTGATACAATAAAAAATATTGGAGACTCTAATAAGAGAGAATGGATAAACACGATAAAAAACAATGTTTTAGATGTCTCAAATTTTGCGGACAAAAACTTGCTACTCCTAAATAATGCAACAACTGGTGGCAGGATTCCAAAAGAACATATTGAAGATTTAATTTGCCAATTTTATCTTGCAGGAACTTATCAAAAATTATTTGACAAAGAAGTTAGGCTCTATGCATTTTCCAACGATTCAGATAAATTACAAATTCATCACATTATTCCACTCAGTTTAAATGTTATCTCTATAGATCGGAGTACAAGTACGAAAACGCTACGAGACGACAAGACATACATACTCAACTCACCATTGAATAAGATATTCATAACAGCAGAAGAGAATACAAAGATTGGCAATACAAGTTTTGCAAACTATAAAGATAAAATAAATTCGGCATCCAAAACTGAATTAGATTTAAATTTTAAAACTGATGACACAAAAATGTCTGTTAATGATATCAAGGATTTTTTAGAGTTTAGGTTTAAGCAACTACGAGGTAGAATTGCAAATAAAATAAATTCAAATTTAGATCAAATTAATTAAAAGATGTGACAATCAAAAAGTAGCGAATGGTTCTTGAGCAATATGCATCGTTATCTGTTGCAGAAACAATTGCTTTTTTTCCGTTTACAATTGCTACTACAGTCTGTATGTATTACTGAGACGATAAAAACATGGAATGTCTTATCGTTTGTGCGTATTATAAAAATTTATGGTTAGACCGTCAAAACACATACGTTACAATATTAATCAAAAACCCCTTCACTGATGACGAAAACTGCAGTATTTTCCTTTAATTTCCGCATAAAACCTCGATAAATTATGTCTATGAAGCAATTTACACATCATTAGATTAACACAATAATCTAAATTTACATTTTGACGGTCGAACCATTTATTACTTAATCAATTAATTATTCCTATATGAAATCCTGAAAATTTCATTTCATTGCTAATACATTCGTGCATTATGATTTCTTGTTTAGTTTTTATATGGACTAAATCCTTTACTTTCATCATCAAAAATAACAGTGTCCATTAGAGATAAAACTTCTTGTCATGAAAATGAAATATTATTGTTTACATGAAAGCAATTATTTTCACCCTGTAATTTCATAAACAGCACAGTAGCAACAATTAGAAAATTTATACACACTCCCGTTTTATGAAAGTCATATTGCTTTTCATCCAATGTCTTTTAAATTTTTAGATGTAAAAGTCTTTAGGAAATGTAGGTGGAGAGCTCATAGTAAGCTTTCCAAGAAAACTAATCAAAGTGTGATGTCATCTAACGCAATCGAAATTGAACTGAACATCGACTTCAGGTATCCACTCCTCCTCCCCGATTTACACAAATTAATACACATTCCCAAAAACCTCTCAAGTTTCAAAAAAATTGTTGCTTTTATTTAATTGGGCACTTTCATGTAGTTTTTGGAGGTTACCATATGTGTTGTGAACAGTAAAACAAAACGAAATAGTCACTAATCGATCATTCAATACCTTGCTTGACTCAGCACCTGCTAACTGGTATAATTAAAATATAAAAATTAGTTGTAAAAATAGTGAATTTTGCAGATCACCTTTGAGGTTGAATTTCATTAGTGGTTTGACCGTCCAAATGTATATTTAGAATATTGCGTTAATCTAATGATGTAAGAATTACTTTATAGACATAATTTATCAGGTTTTGCGAAGAAATTATAGGAAAATATCTCAGTTTTTGTCATCAGAGAAGTGATTTTTTGATTAATATTGTAACGTATTTATTTTGACGGTCTAACCATTAATTCAATTTTGTGTAATTCAAACCTTGAATAGTTGTTACAGAGGTGACATTTTTGAAAAAGCTTTTAGAAAAAGTTGTATTTTTTGTTTTGCTTACACTAACAGTTTTACTGTGTTCGTGCGCAAAAAACCCCATTGATTTTATTGCGACTAACATAATTGCAAACGATATCACCTTGGCAGGGTTAACACGACACGAGTTAGTATTTGAATTAGAAGACCAATATGGTAATAGGCAAGACGCAAATCATAGTGATTTTTGGTTCAATGCAAAATATGTGTATATTATGGAAAGACTAGTAGTAGTTAAAGAAAGCGCCCCAGAAGAATTTACAGATGAGATTACAATAGAACATAAAAGCAATAGCGTATTAAAAGCAAAAATTTCAGTAGAAAAAGTTCGGGTTGTATTGCAATCTTTAACACTTATGACTGATAATGGTAAAAAACGATGGGCTCCTAATAGAGCTGTTCAACTTATAACAACCTTTACACCTAGCAACACTACAGAGCGTGATGTCAGTTATGAAATAGTTAGTGGAAGAGAGTATGCTAACATAGATAGTGAAGGAGGAATTTTAAGTATAAGAGGTGATGCTCAAAGCGGCAAAGAGGTAGGGATTGTTGTTAAAAGGGGTGCTATCATCTCTCCAGTGTATACAATAACTATTGCAATGCCTATTGTAACGCAAGGTCTCCTCATTTCTGATGGATATGATTTAGTTACTAGTTATGAAAGTGTTTATAGTGATTTCTATACTTTTGATGAAATTGATTTAAATGAACTTCACAAATTAGGGTATAAAGATATAGAGTTTAGTTTTGGGATTGAATCAATTAAGAAAGCCGAATATTCTGATGTTTATCTAGAAGCGCAAAAAAAGAATGGTGGCATTTGGAATATATACACTGGTGAATTTAGCGTAGGTTCCGAGGGCTGGGACTACTATACTGAGGGCGAATATAATGATCAGAGTTACGGCTCATTGACAGGTTCCACATATATGAAGAATATAACCATAACCGAATTTTTGCTCTTATGTGGTCCTACACCAATGATTCGCATGGTTTGTGGATCGAGGGGAGCAAGCGGTTCAAATGGTTATGGTAGAAGTAGATGGGTCCGCGGACATGCTGGGATTACGATCATGATATCATAACTACTATGAATAATAAGCATTGACATTTGTATTAGTTTAGCGTTCAGCGCAACTTCTTAGCATCGCTTTCTTTTTAACTTGCTTGTATATAAAACACTGCATTAATAATCGATACTTGAATTTGTATCTTTTAATCTCAATACAAAAAACCGAACTAGTTTTTTAAGATAGGTATATAAACACCTAAGATGTTTTAGAACTAGTTAAAACAGATATATTAACACCTTGTTTTAATGTAAAAACATAGTGGAATATAAAGATTACGCTGATAATTCTCTAGTAGATCACTTATTTTTTACAAAAATATAAACGACACAGTAAAGTAATTTGGAGGCAATTCAATTACTATGATTAAAGTTAAAAATATAATTAAGATATACAAGTCAAAAGATGGTAGTAGTTGCACAGCTGTTGATGGCATTAATATTTCCTTCGACGAAAAGGGTTTTGTCTTTATTGTTGGTAAAAGTGGGAGTGGTAAAAGTACATTATTAAACTTGCTAAGCGGGATGGATTGTGTTTCTAGTGGGGAGATTTTTATCGACGGGAAATCCGCAAAAGAATTTAAGGCAAATGATTTTGATATCTATCGCAATACATATGTAGGGTTTGTATTTCAAGATTTTAGTTTAATTGACAGTTTAACTGTTGGCGAAAACATAGAAATGTCAATAAAACTACAAGGCAAAGAAATAACTAAAGACGAAGTTATAGAGGCACTAGACAAAGTAGGACTGCAACCAGAATACTATAATCGAGCGACATACGAGCTTTCGGGTGGAGAAAAACAACGTGTGGCGATAGCGCGAGCTCTTATCAAAAACCCAAAAATAATTTTTGCAGACGAGCCAACGGGGTCTTTAGATGCACAAACGAGTAAGCAATGCCTAGACCTTTTTAAAGAATTAGCTAAAGACCATCTTGTGATTGCTGTTAGTCACGATATCGATAATGCATTGCAGTATGGTGACAGGATAATTACATTAAGGGATGGCAAAGTTATACAGGATAAGATTAAGGTTGAAAAAATTGACCTGCATAAATTAAAAGAAGAATACCAGTCTAAGGTTGATGAGTTTTTTACGCAACGAATTGAAGATGATAGCGATAAACAGGATAATTTCGTGAGTGTAGAGACGCATATCCCGCTTAAACAGGCATTTAAAATTAGCATTGAGAACTTTAAAAAGAAAAAAATCCACTTTAGTATAACCTTATTATTAACCATAATAGCCCTATCAATCTTTTCGCTTGCTAGTATCATGCAAAATTATTCCCCTCACCAGGCAAGTCTCATGACATTTGAAAAACTTGATATTAAGACACTTATGCTATCGAACACAGTCAATATAGAAGATTCAGATGAAGAATTAACAGGTATCAACAGTTTCATAGCTGAAACCAGGGAAGCGACCATATTTTCATATCCAATAGCTCAAGATGCTGAGACAAATATTAATGGGGTTATGCGTGCGTATCGTTTCTCAGGTATGAGGATTCCATCCATCGATGGCAATCGAATAAGAAATAATATTTTTGCAAACACTGTAAGTATTGTTGTTGAATCGAATGGTAATATCAATGATTTTTATAACGCACAAATTATTATCGGAAAGAGCCCTGAAAAGAACAATGAAGTGATTGAAATAGCAATAAGCGACTGTATTGCCGAAAGTATCATGCGTTACGGAGGGCGATTTTACAACGACGAAGTGGTTCATCCTAGTACAGGCTACCAATATATATTAGAAAAAGTTTTAGTTTTTAATGGCATTAATTTTAAAATTGTGGGTATCTATGACACCGATTATGAAAAAGTCTTAGATCAGTATATTAAAGACACCTCAATCAAAATGCACGATAATTTCACAGCTAGATTTAATCTAGCTAACGTGTATACGGCAGGATTGATTGCAAAAAATGCACTCAGTGATTATTTAACAGAAAGCCAGACAGTAGCAGTTCAGTTGTGCTTTTTAGGCGAAAACACTCATGGCGATGAGTATATAGGAATTCAACCGACTATAATTTTAGGACAAAAAACCATAGGTGAAAACTTTAGCAGTATTATTTTCTACCAAGATGGGTATTCATCAAACTCACAGATTAATGACAATGATATTGTTTTGCCATATTCATATATAAGTCCGATGCTAGAGGATGTTTATTTTGAAAATTTAACCTCGGAAATACTCAAAAACCTACAATTTAATATTTATGTAGAAGATACAACTCGCCAAATATTGTATGAAAATCCTAATTTAATAGCGGTATATGATGATAGTGTTATTGGAACAATGACAACTAGCGTACTCCTTTCAGAAAGCAAATTGAGGGTAGTGTTACGCGAAAGTTTAGTAATTGCGAATTTGTATATTCCAGTTAGCGATGATAGTAAACTAAACGAAAAACTGTTAAACTATCTAGACAATAATAACCTGTGGTATCTAACTTATGCTACAAGTGAGTTAAAGACTTTTAATTCATTGTTCTCATATTTAGGTGACCTTTTAAATTGGATAACGCTAGTGATGTTTATGTTTGTTTTAATTCTTATTTACGGGTTCATATCGTCTAGCATAAAAGCAAAAACTCATGAAATAGGTGTGCTTCGCGCTATGGGGGCTAGAGGGATTGATGTTGCAAAAATATTTTCAATTGAGAGTGCTATAGTGTTTATTATTCAGACAATTTTTTCATTTATCTGCATATTCATAGGCGTAGCGTTTACTAACACACTGTTGACAAAACAATTTACCAATACATTAAGTTTGCTTAGTGTTACACCATTATCTTTGATATATGTTGTTTTGGTAAGTTTGGTAACAGTAGCGGTTGCTAGCATAATACCATTGCTTCGTTTAATCAAAATGAAGCCCGTTGAAGTAATGAAAGCGCGTGAATAGAAATTACAATTAATATACGTTCAAGTCTAGTGTATATGAGGGAAATTAAGTTTAGATAAATAAAGTAGTTTTCTAACAAATAAGGATCTCGATCGAACAACTAGTCTAATTAGTTATTTGTTATGTAAACTAAAAAAAGTATGTATCGTGTTATCGTAAAAACGCATAAATGTTTCGTTCGTTTGTTGAAAATTTGATCAATATGCCATACTAATAACATAAAAAGGAGGCGCAAAAATGGAAAAGCAGTATGAAATTAATGAAGAGACAATTATTGAAATTGAGAGGAAGTTGATAAAATGGATGGCATAAATCTAACTTACGATTAAAGCTGTACAATTAGAAAGATAATTATAAAACTGATAAGACTTGGTAAAACAAAAAACAAAATAGTGGGCTACACTGGTTTGACTCTATGTCGAGTTCAAACTCTAGTAAAAGAATATGAAGAAACTGACAAGATTTCAAAACCAAAACTGCGTGGTAGAAAAATTAGAGAAAATATAATTTTATCACCAGAACAAGAACGCGAGATTAAGCGACTTTACTGATAAATGTCCAGATAAATACAAGTTCGAATTTATGCTATGGACTTCAAACGCTGTAAGAGAATTAATATTTCAGAGGTTTGGATTAAAACTTGGTAAAACCACGATGATTGAATACCTGCATAGTTGGGGCATGAGTTGAAAAAGACTAGAAGCAAGACATCAAGCAAAACCATAAAAATACAGAAATTTTCAAAAATGAGATATAACAAGCGCAAAAAAGATGGCGAATGAACAAAATGCTGGATTTATTTTGGTTACGAGAGCGGAATTAACAATCAAGACTATAATCAAATGGTGTATGCGCCTAAAAACTGTCCACCTGTTGTTAAGTTCGAAACTAGTTGAGACTGTAAATACGATGAGTGCTGTTTCTCCTAGTGGAGAATTAAAGTTCATGCTTTATGAGAAAACAACAACTCAGAGAAACTAATTGAATTTATGACTCGCCTCGAAAAAGAACGCAAAATTCAGGTCTTTTACTTCCCATCATATGCACCAGAACTAAATCCACAAGAGTATCTTAACAATATACTCAAGCAAAATATTTATTTTGGAATAGTTCTAAAGTGTAAAAGGTAGATTTATGAAAAGGCCAATCGGTTTTTAAATTGTGTCTACAAGCAAAGTTAGAATGCTGTTCAATCGTCCAAAACTTTCTACCAAATAAACTAAATAAATGAAATATTTAAGGGCCTTAGTAATACAAACTTATAATTAAACATAAAAAAAACACAAGGTGCTATCTTTGATAAAAACTCGACAAAGTAACTATCGTAGAATAAAAAACTCATCGGCAGATATATCTCCGATTTTACTCTTAAATGCCTGTCGAACCGTCTTGAACTCTCTAATGACTTACTTTCAAAGTCGAAGATTTAGTTAAAGAGTGTGCTTTTTTTGACTAGTGAGCCTTGATTATGGTACACAACAATGACATACTATGCCGCAATCGGAAAGACTCAAAGACCTATGTAGAAAAGAGGTATCAATCAACTTGTAGGAGACAGACATTACGTCAAATACATTAGAATATTGAAAAAACTTAGACAAGGCCAGTTTACCTACCTTCATAAAATGAACAGATTGGAGTGCGGCGTTGACGAGTTGTTTCTAAATCTGGTCAAATTGAGAAGATTTAGAAACTGTTTGTCGCTCGCTTTTGAGCGACGATTATGAAGTGAAATGATTATCGGAACAACCGTTGTGATAAAGAACGAATTGATGACCGTCGAGGTGTTCAAACATCGTTAAAACAAATATCGAAAAGGACCGTTTCAACGGAGGGAACAATTTATGAGTGACGATATTACACTCTACCACGGCTCAACTGCAAACTTTGATGCGATTGACCTCAAACAATGTAGACCCTACAAAGACTTTGGACAGGGGTTCTATTGTTTTGAAACTCGCAGTCAGGCGATAGGGATTGCCGTGCGTAATTACAATATTGAACTTGCCAAATTCAAAGCACAGCAGGACGTGGCAATACCATTGCAGAAGTGGCTGTACACATACGAATTTATGCGTTCCGCATTATGTAAACTATCCGTGAAAGTATTCGATGTCGCAGGCAAAGAGTGGCTGAAATTTGTCACCGATAATCGGCGGAGTGCTATGCCAATTCACGGCTACGACATCGTAATCGGCCCCACCGCAGATGACAGAACAAACGCCGCCATTCAATTGTATTTCTCTGGCGGTTATGGACAGGTCGGGCAAGACAGATCAATGGAAATTTTGCTTGAGGTTCTGATGCCCGATAATCTACCTCCACAAACATTTTTTGCGACGGAACGCGCCGTAGAGTTCCTTACGCAAATCAGAAAGGAGCGCATATAATGGAAATGACAAAAAACACTCCCCTCTTATGTTCGGACTTGGTTCTGACCCGCGTAGCCGAGCTTTATGCGACTGATAACAATCTGACTAACACCGAGGCACTGCGACACATTATGACAACAAAAACTTATGAACTAATGCAAGACCTGGAGTCTAAGCTTTGCTACGAGTCTATGGAGTCGATTTACGCTCTCCTTCAAGATGAAGAGTGTGGTAACTGGAACGAATGGTTGAAAGTTTAAGGGGGTGTTGAGATGGCATTCAAAGAAACCGATCCTGTGCTGTTTATGCAAACGCAAATCACGCGACTATACCGCAAACGGCACAGCATTGGCATCCGCGAGTTCAACGAACTCGACCGTAAGATAGACATACTCGGTTTTATAGAGATTGGCTATGAGCAATTTCACCTCACGGGCGAGGAGGGAATCCTCGATGAAATTGACGACTATTGCCGACTACGACTGTCTCAAAACCGCTGAAAACACAGTTGAAACCTCTTTAAAATTTTCCAGTTAAAATATTTACTAAATATTGGCGGGAGTGTGTGGAATGTATATTAATTTGTGTAAATAGGGGAGGAGGAGGTATAATGAAAACACAGATTAGGACAGTTGTCATGAGTTTATGGAAAAATTCTCTTGTACTACAGATGAAATTTTTTTGCTACCTATATAATAACGTATTCTGTGTTCACGGAATTTCAAAGTTTAATCTTGAATTGTCAAAGATACAGAATGGACGGGCACAAAAAACCTATTTAAGAATTGATAAAAAAGTGCAAATAATCAAAAACTAGCATGTGATTTACTGACAGTAAAATGCTTTCTTCATATTTTATTCAACATCATTGTGCTAAAAGATTAACTAAAAGAAGTCCGAAGTATCACATTAAAATTCTTTGACAGATTTAAAAATAGTTTTAGATGTCTTAAAAAATATCGGATAAAATTATTCGATGAAAACATGGATAGATTGAAAAGTGGCAGCGGCCTCTAGTTAAATATCAATTTAATATACGACTAAAGGCATAAACATTGTGAGTAAAATATATAAGGAAACCTACAAAATAGGGTTATAAACATCCGTTTTCAAAAATGCTATTTTTTAAAATCCTAATTCAAGGTTTTTGATGATTAGATTAAATTTATCAATTTTTTACACCCAGTCGATATACGTAGCTTTTTTACTGTTGTTTATCCTGTAGGAGTGTAAAATATAGCGCATCTAGGAAAACGAATTATCTCTTCAAGTGGTTTACTGACATTTTCAATAGTAGAAGTATCTTGTCTTATTGTAAACAATGCTTAATATCAACATTGTATGCGTCTTTGATGTGATCACTTATGTCTTTACAGACTCCCTTTTGTGTACATCGAAGCGCATCTATAAAGTTTCATCTATGAAAGTTTGATACTTCGATATTTTTTAGACGAAAACACCACTAGTCGATCCATTTATCTAACTTTACTCTCCCGATCTTGTCTTAGCGTCTTCTTCAATATTGGGAGGGCCGTTTTGTCCTGTCTTTTGGGTATTTATATTTCTTGATACAAGCTCTTCTTCTTTTCAACTTAAGGTTTCACTCTAGAATTTTCTTCATTACTCTAACTTTAATTGATGTATTCCATCTAGCGTTTTTAATCAATTCTCTTTTCAATTGGCCGACTAATAACTCCATTTATCTCGTTTAATCATCGCTTTTTGTTTGCTTTTTTTATTATTTTTAAACCTCTTAATTTGTGTTTTAATTATACCTCCTCCCTCACTTTTTACACTAACTAATATGGATTCCTTATAACTCCTAACTAAACAATATAAAACGGCATAAAAAAATACAAAAAAAAAAAAACAAGTGTAAATATTGATAATTAGTAATAAAAATATTGACTATTGGAATTGTGTAATGTATAATTAACTTAAACTTTCAGGAAATTAGATATGTAGGAGTGAAAGGACGGGAGTGTGTATCAATTTACACATAATGGAATTTTTTATGCAACTCTACGTTTAACTTTCTAACTTTTAATTTTAAATATTTATTTTTGCGAGGTCATATTAACTATGAAATCAATTCCTAAATTGTTTAGATCCTCACCCGCTAGAAGCAATAAAATTGTTTTTATTATTATAATTACAATTCTTTTTTTACTAACATCATATTTGTTTTCAAGTCATTTGACTTTGTTTACACCTAAAGATAATTTGAAAGTAGCACATGCTGTGTCTGAGGGGGATGTCATATACGATGATGAGGGTTTGCCTGTAACTCTTCCAACACAAGTAGTGAGACCTGATAAAAATCAATATGTGTTATCTATCAAGTTTGATTATATCGATGTGAGTGGTACGTGGACCAATTTTCAGACAGTAGAGTATTCTACCAACTATGGTTTAACGTATGTTGAAATTGCAAAATTAAGTAACACTGGCACTTATATAGCATTTACCAACTTGTTTTATGATCTATTAGCAACAGAGGTATATAATAACACACAGTACACTTTATACACAGATGACGGGAAAGTTCCAACCATAAAACTAAATGGGGCAGTTTGTACAGAAACTACAAACGAAGCCGTCGTATTAAATCTTGCATTTAATGATGGTTCTGCTTACTATCTTGAAGGACGAATCGGGTTTGTTGTTCGTTCTACAGCTTCCAAATTTGAAGCATTTGGTACAAATATTTATAACAATGCCTATTACGTTAAAAATGGCACGTCATACAAACTCTTAACAGATGCGGAAATTTCTAAACCAGCAATTGGAGCCACACTTTTTAGTAGCATAGTAATCGGATATGGCTCTGAGTATGGTAGTGGCGTTGGCGTAAGTTCTACCCAAATCACTTGGCAAAACTCCATGGCAGATGTGTTTGGTGGAATTAATTTAGTGGTTTTTTCTGGACAATGGGGGGTAAAGGGAAATGAAGCTGGACTAGGAGCTCATTCAACCATTTGTTTACACGGCACTAATATTAGAGTAAATACTGTATCAGTTCAAGAGGCAGGCGTTGTTTTAAACGCAAGCAATCGCGATGCAATCCTTATAAATTCCAGCTCTCAAGTATCCATTTTCCCAGGCGGTCTTATTGAGAGGAGTACTAACGGACCTGCAATTATTACTTATAGTGCCACTAATACAACTGCCGCTGCGCCATTTAGAGCAATGTTTTTCTTAATGGGTGGCACACTAAGATCTACTGGCGGAAGCGCAATAGAGTTTGGACAAAACGATAAGTGGATTGGGTATGTAGTAATTGTTGCAGGTAGCATAGAATCTGGGAACGCTGTATCAGATTCTACAGTGATTGCAGTTGGTGGTCTAATAAAACTAATTATGCTTGGAGGACTCATTCGAAATGACGCTAGCTCTGGATCAGCGATTTATAACGGTGGAGCAGGGACTGTTGATATACGTGGCGGAACCATTATTACTAATTCATCGAATCCAGCAGTTGTGAACTCTGGTAGCGGAACAATTAATATAGGTCCGGATGTTACTATTAATAACGAAGGAACTGGAGAGGCAATTGTAAACACTGGGAACGGGGCAGTCAATATTGATGCGGGTGCAACTATTACAGGTGATATTGAAGATGCGCCAACATCATCATCAGTTATTTCGTTAAATATTTTAGATGGAACTGAGCATAGAACAGTAATACTCTCAGATTACAATAGATATGTAGTAACTGATTCAATTGAAATATTAGAAACTAAATTCATCCAAGATAATCCAAATTACAGCTTGCATTTTGACACTCAAGCAAAAAGAATATATGCTATTATTAAAGTACTGTATAAAAAATACAATACTCTAGAGGCGCCTTTTTATACGAAAGAATCGATTACCATACCGTATGATTCTGTTTATCCTATAGAAATAAGTGATCAAATCAAAGGGTTTACTCCTAAATACTACGCAATAGATCCAGTAGTTGAGAGAAATACCGAAAAAATGAAAATCAATCCTGGATCGGATTATATAAGATACACCATTCCCCATGAGATAGATTGTACATTAGAATTAAACACGCAGGTGATTAGTAGTAAGGAAAACAATATCTTAGCAAATATTGATGAAAGTTACTCAAGTCAAACTACATATTCATTTGCAGGACGTATCAATCCAGCTAATTCAACTAATTTAGCCGAAAGCAATGATATTTATGCGAAGTGGTCATGGGGAATTGAGCATGACTTAGGATATGACAGTATTGGATTAGAAAATGAAGGTGCTGTTGCTTTTAGTGGATCAGATAGTCTTTTGCGAGCTAACGTGAAAGATTCTGGTGTATATAAATTAAATCTAGAAATCACACTTACTCGATACGGGATTGAATTTACACAAGAAAGCTCGGCATATATTAATGTCATCATTAGACCTGTAGTACTACTTGAAACTGAAATATTGTATAAGTATAGTGATGATCTTTTAGGAACTTATGGTAGAGACACACTCAAAGATCGATTAGCATTAGCAGTTCCATATACATTAAGTTTTGATATAACACATGCAGGCTATACTTTAGTTTCTTCATCTTATGGTGATTATGTCAGACCTCCTGATTACTCTCTAGTTCATGAAGGCAACACATATTCTGGCAAAGCAAAAGTAAGTCTAACGCTTAGCGAAAACTTTACAACTATATCCGGGCAACAGGAAATATTTTATTTTAACATTAAAATTGATGAGATAACGCACATCGGAGTAGTATACATAGATGACATAAACAAGGATAGATACAAGCGCGAATATGATGCTTATGAAAGTTTAAGTTTAGACAGCATAAGAGTAATCGCCTATTATGCAAATACTCCAGCACGTGAATTACAGTTTTCCGATGTTGAAATTTTATATGAAAGATACACAGATATAGAAACTAATACAATTGACTATACATCAAGGGATGGTTTTTTTGCATTAAGATCGGGTGCTAGTAGTAGTGTTAAACTCGTGTACTTAAATAAATCTGTTATATTTCCTAGTGTTGAAGATGGAGATACTCTTTTGACAGTTAATAAACTAGATACTGGCGTATATATGTATGTTCCACAAAATTCAGCATTAACTAGCGAAGCACTGGCAAAATATTCAAACAACCCAAACAAAATACCAGGTCGTTTTGAGTTTAATCCTGCAACCATTGTTACAAACGCCGTTTATTACAGTTGGTCTTTTTATCCAGATGATAACATTAACTATGTAACATTAGAAAATGAGCAGTTGATAATAAGTCCAATTGAAGCGACAGCTACAGGCATTTCAATTGAAGGGAACGGTGTATTTAGATTTACCGCTTTTGAGCACTTTATTATTAACAACGTAACCGTTTGGCTAAACTATGCCGATAATATAGATAGTGTTGATGTTACTAGCAATGCACGAGTACTATATTATCATGGAAAATCAGCACTAGCTGAGACGATCGAAAACTCTTTTTATTCAAAAACTGACGCTGAAATTGCATTATTGGAATCGGGGTGCTTTTTAGCAGATGACAGGTTTGTTGTGATAATGTATACACCGTGGGATAATAATATCTTAGATTATGGGACACCATTTTTTAGTGCGTTTGCGCTTTCATCACCTGTTACAAAAATCAAGCCAGACACGTCACTAAACACTTCAATACCCTTATACACAACAACAGTTTTAAATGATATTTTCTTAAAACAAGAAAACTTACTACTCTGGGATGTAGTATGGACACAAAGTGAACAAGTTGTCGTAAATCCGTTAAGTGGAACTTGGTATTATAATTACACATTTACACCAATAGACACAAATAACTATGAGCTCGAACACTCAGAAGTATGGCTAACGGCACAGGCTATAACTGTCACTTCATTAGATATCTTGTCACTACCTTCAAATTTAAATTACACAGCGCAAGACACCCTGCCATCAGTTTCTCAGTTAATAATTGATGGACTGGTTATAAATGCAACTTATACTGACGGCAGTGAAAAAATTGCTACCGAATTCGATTTAGTATTTGAA
Organism: Christensenellaceae bacterium; assembly: GCA_031288735.1. Classification (GTDB taxonomy): domain Bacteria; phylum Bacillota; class Clostridia; order Christensenellales; family DTU072; genus JAITQU01. The sequence goes on along the minus strand of JAITQU010000005.1, from coordinate 2,971 downwards.
TATGGTTATATTAGTAGTAGTGATCAAAACATCTATTCAGACTTCATAGGAAAGCATACCTTTTTTATTGCTAGGTCTACTGTTAATACTAATATCAAAATTAACATTCCGATCACAATTACTTTGCAGCATTATGCCGAAATTAATTTTATATCGGATTTAATAAATGGAGAGACTACCTTTGATAATACGAGTAAAATTCCTAGAGTAGCATCTGATTCGATATTTAATACTACAGCTAACTACGATGAAAAAGGCTTGAACATTAACTACTATATGGCAGATCAAATGGGTTCATTTTTGTATGGTAGTGGTGCTCAAAGAAAATTTTACCGACTTATTCCAGATATTTCGATTGCTGGAATAGATGTTGGTACTTATGAAATATTATATTTTTATATTGGACAGGAGAACTATTTCCATGTTCCCACTCCAGTTATTATAACCTTTAACATTTCAGAATATAACCCGTGGGGAACTTCATACAGTCCGCTGTCTTCGCCTCCCACTGTTAGTAGTCCAACTCATAACTTAGGTTACTGGGACATGGCAGCAATGCCTTCACTTTTTGCTCCTGCCTCATTTGACACCTATGATGCCACTATCATAGATGCCGAAAATGGCGCATACTTCTATTGGACACTAGGGGCTGCAAGAGTTAGTTCACTAGATGCAGGTGGAAAGCAACTAACTTCTGTCAATGTTACATATACCTGGCATTGGGAAAGACCAAATTACACATCTCAGTCTGGTGGCTTAGTGCTAGAAATATATCAAAACGTTTTGAAAAAACTGTATGCAGAATTTTCAAATGGCAGTAAAGTATATAACGCTAGAGATGTGATCGATCTTACAAATGACGGGATAAGTGTCTATGGCATATATGAAGATAACGAAAAATACCCCTTACCTGCTAGTAGTTTTACAATCATATATAACGGTGGCTTTAGTGATGGTATCACCGTTTCTAGTGGAAGTGGAAAGTCTGGCGGAACTACACCTACATTTAGTCAATCATCATTATATTTAAATGGTGATCATACAATGATAGGCATAATTCCAGCAGGTAACATAATGGGCCTTGGTGTTTTGAATTTTTCTTTGTTTGTTGAAGTAAAAAAATTAAATTACGCTACACCAGTATATAGCGATTTATCAACGATCATAGAACCTGACATAACATATTATCCAAATACCGCTCAGTATGTGCCACAACTTAACGCTACCTACCACTTATATAAATATGCAGATGATGGTATTGATCACTCTAGTGAAGGAATCTTTTTTGAAGGAACTCAAGTAAATGATCCATTTAGGGGCTGGTATGTACCCCTTATCCCTATCTCAGCTGCTGGAACATATAAGTGTTTAGTAACATTTAATATAATTGATCCAAGCAATGCGCGTGATTATGAAATACCCGCTCCTATTCACATGTCACTAGGTATTTTGTACAATTGTGATACTGTTGTCAGTCTAGATCAAAGTCTTATCACAACTTCAAAATTCTACTATGGTGATACTGTATCGACAGACATACTTAATGAAATTAACCTAAACACAAACCATTCATCTTTTACTATTAATGGCGTGACTGTACCTGGCTCATTTAGATTTAACGAAACTTATTTTAGATTCGCATCAACTGATCAAACCAATAATTTCAAGGTTTCATATCAGTGGATTTGGACACCATCTAGTGCACTTGTTGGTTCATCAGCAAATACCTATGATTCGCTATACATGCCAGTTGAAGGAAGTGTGTATTTAAGCGTTGTGGCACCAGACTCCGGCCGCTATACTACTTTGAACTTAAATATAGTAAACACACAACGTGGCGGATCTGGATTTATCATTGTTCAATCTGGGAGTAGTATTGATGATGTCATCTCAAGCGTCTATTTAGCATATGCGGACGGAACATGGAGATTACTTGATGGATGGGTTTCATCTGTTACTTCAATAGAACAAGATCCTAGTTTAAGTGATGCATTCTTAAAGCGTCTTGTAGAATTTTCCTATTCATTCCCTACTAATGCAAACTTACCTGAGCTTTATACATCTGAGACATTCGAAGTTAAACTAATAGAAAATCCAGTTGACATTTACACAAATCTTGAACGAGTTTATAGTGGATCTCCAATTGAAATAAAAGATGCGCTAAGTGGTTTCTCTGAAGAGTATTTGTTATATTACGGTACTTTAGAAAATGACATTACATATACTGATTTAACTACACTCATCAACACTGTGAATTTGTGTTTTTCAGTTCCAATTTATCTCAAAGTTGAAATTGATCGACACCATGAAGTATTTAATAAATTAATATATTTAAGCATTTATACAGAAGTAACTCTTTCAACTGATGGAGATTGTGACACTAACGTCATTAGGTATTATGGCGCAGCTAATTCTACATTTACCACACCTTCTAGTAGTTTAGCACACAATGAATTCTTAGGTTGGTTCACAACTCCAACTGGTGTCTCTGGTGGTGTAAAATTTTCGGACACGACAGGCACTCTACTATCCGCCTGGGTTGACAGAGTACCCTTTAGTATTTATGCAAGATTTACGCCAAACAAGCATACTGTGACATTTAGTCCAAACAATAAAAATGTTGACGATGCCGAAGTTGTATATCCTAGAACAATTGTCTACGGATCGACGATAACACTACTAAGAGAAGCTTGGTACGATGCAAGCTCAACAGATAACTTCTACATCAAAGGTTGGACAACTGTCTCAGGTGGGCAGGAAGTTGAATATTTAACGGGCTATTCATTCACTGTAGTAGATGATATTGAATTCTTTGCAGTATGGGATTTTGCCACATACAATATTAGCACTTATTTTGGAGAAGAGCTGTATAATCAAGAAACTTATAGACGAGATCAAAGTGATTCCATTACTTTACCAACACTAAATGCAACAGATCAAGAAAGTACCAGACCTAATCTAAAAACATTTG
>JAITQU010000259.1 GCA_031288735.1 Christensenellaceae bacterium | reverse complement strand
GGAATTTTACAAAACGCGATTATCATAAGAGCACTACGCTAATATGATAATCGAAAAAAATTGTAAAATTTTTGGTTAAAAAGCACTAAATTATCTTCCAATTGTAATAAATTAACTTTATAACCTAAATTCCATCAGGATTATTATTCTGTGGAAACGACATTACGAATAAAACTTTTTGTAAATTAAGAGCTTGACAAACAAATTTCCATATGGTGAAATTATTGTGTTAATTGTGTTAATAATTTCCCACAAGACTACCGCTCAAGGATATTTAAAATGTCGTACTTTCTTAAAAAAACCAAGCTTAATAATAAAACATATCTGGCCATATATGAGGGAGTATATGACTCTCAAAAAGGGCGTGCTGTGAACAAAACATATAAGTCGTTGGGATCTCTTGAAACATTAATCAAAAACGGAATTAAAGATCCAATAAAACTCTTTCAAAAGGAAGTTGAACGACTTAATCAGGCAAGAATAGTGGAAAGTGTTCGAAAAATATCAGATAACTCTCCTTTGACTTATCTTGGATATTTTCCATATACATGGATTCTAAATAAACTTAAGATAAAAAAACATGTTGACCTACACAAGTTAGTAACGGATTTTAAGTTTGATTTATACGAACTGTTTTCTTCACTTATCTATGCAAGAAGTGTTTGTCCTTGTAGCAAAAGTAAGACTTTTCACGATGTTTTGCCATGTCTGTATGATGAATATAATTATTCGTATGATCAATTATTAGATGGATTAGATTACATGGGTAATGACTATGAAAAGTTTATAGAAATGTTTGTGGTGCAGGTAAAAAGAGCATACGGAATAAATACAGAAAAAACTTATTTTGACTGCGCTAATTTCTATTTTGAAATAGATAGAGAAGACGACTTTAGGCGTAAAGAGCCGAGCAAAGGGGACCGAAAAGACCCACTTGTCGGAATTGGTTTGCTGTTAGATGCCAATCAAATACCGATAGCCATGAAATTGTATCCTGGAAATGAATCTGAAAAGCCAGTATTAAGAGAAGTAATAGAGCAAATGAAAAGGCATAGTCGCACGACAGGAAAAACCATACATGTTGCCGACAAAGGGTTAAACTGTGCTAAAAACATAGTTTATTCAAGGGAAAATGGTGATGGATATCTGTTTTCTAAAACGGTTAAAGGTCTTTCTGAAAAAGAAAAAGTATGGGTTTTAAACGATAGCGGATTTAAAAGTGTTAAAGATAATCGAGGTAATATCATCTACATATACAAATCATGTGTAGATGAGTTTCCTTACACTATAGAATACGGCGACAAAAATGTTACGGTCCATATCACTGAAAAACGCCTTCTAACCTTTAATCCCGCTCTCGCAAAAAAGAAAAGAGAAGAAATCAAAAAAATGATAGATAAGATAAAATCATTAACTCTCTCGAAAGCTAAACGGGAAGAATATGGAGAGTCATCAAAATATGTAAACTTCACAGACAAGAGCGGAAACTGGGCTGTCGTTTCTCTAAATCAAGAGGCAATTGATAAGGACCTTAGATTTGCAGGATACAATTTACTGGTAACTTCTGAGACACAAATGACGGATCAAGATATGTATGATATCTACCATAACCTATGCTGCATCGAAGAATCATTTAAAATGATGAAGTCAGATTTAGATGCAAGACCCGTGTTTTTACATAAAGAAAACTCGATAAAAGGGCACTTTCTTATTTGTTTCTTCGCTGTATTGTTAGAACGGATCTTTCAAGTCAAAATACTTGGAAATAAATTTTGTACGTCAGAAATAATCAATTTTGTAAAATCGTTTAAGGCAGTGAAAACAAGGAATCAATATATTAATATGGCAACAAGGTCGAAAATAATTGACGAACTGTCCTCAATGTTTTCGCTTCCACTGAATTCTTATTATCTAAGTGAGTTACAACTAAAACAAATTTTTGCGGGCAAAAAATTGAGAAACACTTGGCTAGTAGAGGTAGAATGAAAGCCTTTCAAAATGGCATAAAATCACTCTTTAACACAACATTTTAATGCTAACTACCAAAAACAGGTCACTTAAAAAACAAAAAACCGTTTTTTTAAAAAACGGTTTTTCGCTCAAACTCAAATTTAATTGTGTTTTCTTGGTCCATTGTATCCGCCACCATTGCCTCTCTGTGCTTGCTTTTTAGCTCTGCGACAGTCGCTGCAGCGAACAGGATCGTTGTCAAATTGCTTTTCTTTGAAAAATTCTTGTTCGCGAACTGTAAAAATAAACTCGCGACCACAATCTTTACAAACTAAAGTCTTATCCTGCATTGTGGAGTCCCTCCTTCTATAATTATTCCGAAACTTAAACTTTATACACTACCTTTTTCCCGGAATAATCTTGGATGACATTTGTAAGAAACAAAGGGGCTATATAAATTTCGTCGGTTGCTAAATTATGTGCTCGCTTTCTACCAAATTAAGATTTGCTTATAAATTCTCTTCTGACAACCTCACTGAGTTTGTCAGTTGCAGTTTGCATAACGCCTCCATCAGAGCTTAAATCGTTGTGCCCACTATTAAATTCTATAACCGTAACCTTAGTTGTCTTACCAGTTGCGAACGTTTTTATATTATTGATATTTACGATATTATCATTTATTCCATGGTAAAAATGGACCTCTGGACTGTTGTTTCTGTAATAATATTTGAGTGATAATTCCTCGAGCTTAACTCGCTTTGCGCTAGGATTACTTAGGAATCCATTTTTAAACTCGCTTGGCGTAATGTCTTCGCCGATTAGATCGGAAACTAATTCGAGTCTTTCATCTAGCATCGTTTCTTCTAGGTCATCTTCAAATGTGTAGAAACTTTCTTCTGTTAGATCTGCAAATCCAGACTGACACACAGTCAATTTTATTGGTATAGGACTTGTTTCCTTGTATGAATACAACGTTGCCAAATATCCACCTAGTGAATATCCCATCATTCCAGCTTTAGAAGTATCGACCTTGAGAAGAGTTGCATTATCTTTCACAAATTTTACAGCGTCATATATATCTTTTAGCATATATTCTGCTGTTCCATATCGGTAACTTATTTTTACGGCGGCAAAGTTTGCGTTGCCCTGTGTTAATAATTCGTCGATAATGTATTGTAAATTCTCCTCAGAATACTCATCGTCTAAGTCACCATTGCTTCCAAGAAAAAATGCCACATAGAGTGGTGTTGAGATTTTTTCATAAAAGCTTGGCCAACTTATGGTAAGCTCTTGCTTAGAATCAGTGCCATATTGTACCGTATAGTCTAAATCATTTTTGTCGATTGGATTTTTCGTTGTGTCACCAGGTGGTGTCGGTGTTGGTAGTGGTTGAGTAGTTCCGCCACTAGGATTCACGGGATCATCGCAACTTGTCGCAACCATTACGAAAAGCACAGACAACAAAATTATTGCGACCACCACAGCAAGCTTTTTCATGTGCATAGTATAGCATATCACATATATCACGTCAATACCAAAACTAAATATTTTAAAAAATTAGGTAATTAGTTTGCTTCGCTATTACGACTGCATTTTGCTTATTACTCTACATATCTTTAATCTATTAGATAAAATTTGTTTTAACTTGTAAATAGTCTAAATACAAGCCCTTTTGAACTATTTCTATGCTTTGACAAGAAACGATGTAAAACCCTACATTGAATAAAAACACAGATACCAAAATATTTACAACATCATTGATTTAATATACCAATGCTTTTTAAGCTTTTTTTTAAAGCGTTGTTAGCTTAAATGCTTTGTGTCGAAAATAAACAATATGTTACTCTCACTTATAAAAAAGCAAGAGTGTGTGTATTAGCTATCCAAAATATTTGTTGCCTATCTCTGTTGCCTGCCTTTCAAACCAAATTGAATCATAGGGTGGCAAGTCATCTTTACTTTTGATTTTTGCTTTTACAAGCATGTTGCGATACATACTACGAGTTAATGATGGTAAGCCTACTAGGATTGGAAAAAGGGGACCTAGGACAATATTTTGAATGCCGTGACCAGCTTCATGAGCATAGGTTGATCTCAATGTGTTTCTGCTAACGAAAAAGAAAGCTCCAAAATTAATACCACCCCAATTATCGCCTAGCGCAAAACAAATATTATAATGAAATCGCTTTGGTCGATGTCCTAGAACAATCGCAAAAATTGCTAGAAGCATTCCTAAATAAGTCATTATAGCTCCCCAGGTTAGTGAAACAAGCCAAAACAAAATGCATTTTATTATCTTTCCCATATTCCATTTGACGAATTTTCTCGTCTCCCTCCGAAATCCGCTTTTTTGTATGCTCATAATAGCGAACGCAATTTGCTTTTTTTATATTATGATTTTATCAATCAATCCTTGTCTTGTCAACTCGATTGGGAGTGTGTTTTTATTTGATTGTTAAATAAAAGCGAAATTTACACCATTGTCGTAAAAGGGAATTTTTCACTAGTAACAGTGAAATTTTAGGGCAAAAAGGTGGCGTTTTACTGATGGTAGACACAGCAAAAACATTTA
>JAITQU010000170.1 GCA_031288735.1 Christensenellaceae bacterium | reverse complement strand
TAAATGTTTTTGCTGTGTCTACCATCAGTAAAACGCCACCTTTTTGCCCTAAAATTTCACTGTTACTAGTGAAAAATTCCCTTTTACGACAATGGTGTAAATTTCGCTTTTATTTAACACTTCATAGCATCGCATTTTAAAGACCTTGACATAAAATGCTAAAAGAGGTATAATTTAACTAAATTGATGAGGATATTTTCATGAGTGCGATAACTGACAACCTAAATTCTAGCTTAAATGCAGAAATTCCATCTAAAACAATTTTACTTGACACCTTTGACAACAAGAAACTAAATGTTCATGTTTGGGACAACTGTTTAAACAAACCTAGATTTGCTGTTGTCATAAGCCATGGCATGGCAGAGCATGCGCAAAGATATGATGACTTTGCAAGATTCTTAAACTCTAATGATATCGTTGTCATTGCTGACGATCATAGAGCGCACAAGAACAGTCCTGATGGATTGAAAGGTATAACAAGCGGTGATTGTTTTTCGCAAACCGTTGATGATATGAAACTCTTAGTTAACTATGCAAAAGAGCATTATTCCCCTGATGTATATCTGCTTGGACATAGTTATGGCAGTTTCCTTAGCCAATGTTTTTTAGAGCTGTATTCATCAGAATTAAAAGGTTGTATACTCTCTGGCACTGCTTATATGAAGGTTCCCCTTATAAAACTAGCAAAAGTTATAGCAAATGTTCAAACTGCAGTTTTCGGACGAAACAAGACAGGTCACCTTATCAACAAACTAAGCTTTGGTTCATACAATAAACCCTTTGAAAGTCAAAAGCAAAAGTTTGCTTGGCTATCTAGAGATAAAGATAGCGTGGCTCTCTATGAATCTGATGAGTACTGCGGATTTCCTATGTCTCTTGGGTTTTATAAAAGTTTTTTTAATAGCTTTTCAAAAATGTATGACAAACGTTCAATTTCTATAAATAAAGAATTTCCAATATTGATCGCAGTTGGTAGCAATGATCCCGTTTCAAATAATAGTGCATTAGCAAAACGTCTCTTTGATTTTTATAAAACCATAGGACTCACAAATGTTGAATTAAAAATTTACGATGGTGCACGACACGAAATATTGAACGAACTAAATCGCACTGAGGTATATCATGACTTTTTGAGTTTTTTAAGTGCTACTCAAGGGGGACTTGTTAAGTGAAGTTACACAAAATTCAAAAATTGGTTTTATTTGTCTTATTGTCGCTTTTAGTCCTATTAATTTTTGTAGGTTGCAAAGACAAAGACACGAACAAAGGAAAAATTGAAATCAATATTAGCTCAGTCGATGAGCTCATCTCAATAAGAGACAAATTAGGTCCAGATTATGACAAAGCGACTTTCAATTTAACAACTGATTTAAATATTGATATTGAGTGGACTCCTATAGGAGATAGTGTTGAAAACTCATTTAGGTCAACTTTTAACGGCAATAATCATACAATAACTATTTCATCAAATATTTCTGCAGATAGAAATTTATCTGTTTTTGGTCTTTTTGGCTATATATATAATGCAACCTTTAATGATTTAAAATTAAACGTGGATTTTGAAAATGAAACCTTGTCTGAGGTATCATACGTTGGAGCTCTTGCATCATTTGGTATTTATACTAACTCCTTTAAAAACATCACAATTGATGGGAATATCACTCATAGCGCAGGATGGGAAACCTATCGTTCACCATATAGTGGGATAATTGAACCAAGAAATAATAAGTATGCTTTCATTGGTGGTGTTATCGGCTATGCAGTTGGTGAATCTAGTTTTTCGGATATAACAAGTAATTTGGAAGTTAACGTATCAGAAAGCAACGATAATAACTACGGCATTATGTATGGTTTTAATCGTATATTTTCAGGTTGCATTGCTGGATATGTTCGTACTACAGATTTATCGGATACTAATAAAGAAAGAAATAATGTAGAAAAAATTCAAGCTTTGCCAAACTTTACTATTAATGCTCTTGCAGTTTTTGCAGGTGGTGCATTTGGCTTTATTTATAACGCTAAAATCAATGACTTAATTGTTGGAAACGAGAGCTATCCTAATATTTCAAAAATTACAGTCGCTGGACGCAGACACACATATGCTGGTGGTGCATTTGGACTACTTGATAACAGTAATGCAACTAACATTAACGTGTTTTTAGATTTAGATGTCAGCCCATCAGGAGATAAAAATACTGCTAACAGCTTTGGTGGCATTTCAGCATATATCAACAATGGTGCAGTCCTAGATAATGCTAAATACAAAGGTGATATTCATACTGCAATTGGTAACATATCTCAATCATATGCAGGCGGCTTAGCTGGAACAATTAGCAATTCAACTGTTCAAAATTCAACGACTTCTGGGCGTTTCATTATTGCAAATGTTGTAGATTCTGTAGATAGATACTATAGTTTAATCGCAAGAAGCAATTCCCCTTATCAATCATACATGATAGCAAATTATGCTGGTGTGACTGGCCGTATTCATGGCAATTCTTGCTTAGATTCGATCGAATCAGAATATTTGGCATATCAGGGCGTTTATTCTGAGCTAGCAACGGTAATCGAGGTAGTTGACCTAGATGGGGATAAAATTGTACAAACAGTGGGTACACCTACTGTTAATAAAACTACTAAATTTGACACTGCAAATGCTGCAGCTTACCTTTACGATGAATCTAATGAAAAATTCATGCCTATTTACCCTTATCAGGATTAAATCAAATATAAAACTTTCTATTTTCTCATTTTAAAAGTTACTTAAGATGCTATTTCGTTTATGCTAATTCAACCTAATTTTATTAGCCTTTATCAACATTATATTTTCAAGACATTAAGCTAAAAAGCTTTAAAATATTATCTCATATTCAAAAAATTAAAATATACTCATCATTATTGATAAATTTCTCAGTGTTTTCTTCAATTACATAACGCTAGCGATAATGTAATGGTTAGACCGTCAAAATACATCTGTTACAATATTAATCAAAAAACCCCTTCGCTGATGACGAAAACTGCAGTATTTTCCTTTAATTTCCGCATAAAACCTCAACAAATTATGTCTATAAAACAATTTTCACATCATCATGGATTTTCACATCTTTAATATACACCAATTAAAATTGTGCGCCCTACAAAAAACGCGCACAAAAATGTTAAAAACCGCAGGAATCAATCATTTTTGCCGCTATTTTGGGGAGTGTGTATTAATTTGTGTAAATAGGGGAAGAGGAGGGGCAGTCTGAAGTCGATGTTCAGTTCAATTTCGATTGTATCAGTTGCCTTCCAATTTGTCAACAATTAATTTTT
>JAITQU010000156.1 GCA_031288735.1 Christensenellaceae bacterium | reverse complement strand
GATTGTCATCTTTTGTTGTATGTCTCTTGTCGACGGTAACAAATGTAGCATCAATAATACTACCCTTGTGTGTAATTATATTCTTTTCTTCTAGTACTTTATTGAACAAATCAAACAATACGATCAAGGCTATTTTTTTTAAGAGCTTCTTTGAACACACATATCGCATTGCAGCCTGGTTATATCCCCTGATTGAGTCCTAAGAAACGCATAAAATTATGTCTATTGTTAATTTCAAACTGAGTGCTTAAATCAGATAGCACATACAAATGTTGGAGTGTTACGATCTTAAACATAAGGATAGCAACATATGGGGTCTTCCACCTTCGCTTCTATCTTTGTGTATATTAGTCTCAATAAGTGTGCGAAATATTTCCTAGTCTATATTTCTATTTAGTTTGACTAGTGGATCCTCAATTTGATCAATGGTCTTAAACTGAATATCATCACCAAAAAAATTATGCATTTAATTTCACCTTTAATTTAATGATTATATTATACCATTTTTAACTAAATAATGAAACTATGTGTACTTGAAGCCAGTAGTAAGGGTATCCGTTTTCGAGAAATACACGGTTTAGCTGAAACTGAACTCAGGCAAGTCCATAGCGAAACACTAGGAGGTTTTTAGAGGTTGCCTAAAATACAGCAGTCCAAATTGGTAATGGATAGAGGACTACTGAAGTAACGAAAAAAGTACTGGATCTAGTAGCAAAACTTGGATTAGAATTAGATCAAAAACAGGTCCTATCTACATAACAATGAAAAGTTAGTGATTAATAATGTAACGTATGTATTTTGACGGTCTAACTATTTATGCAGTTCTCGATCTCTTTAATGCATGTATTTGTTGGAGTAATAGATTAGTCATCAATAACTATTAGATAATAGTTACTTTCGTTCGTAGTATACTAAAATTTGACTGTCCCATGTTAAGAATTTCAAAAATTGTTACTACTCTTTATAGTGCACAGTTTGCATTGATGCTAAAGTTTAATGCAAATTGCTATGGAAGTTAATTTTTTAGAGACAATATTTCAAAAACAAACCTCTAATCAAATAAAGCATAGACAGTATAAGTTTGAATAAGCGTATCATACTATTGTTATGCTTTTAATAATTGTAAGAACAACAATAATTTTTATAATACTTTTAGGAATAATACGTCTTATGGGGAAACGGCAACTAGGGGAACTACAACCGTTCGAGTTTGTTATAACACTGTTAGTAGCAGAGCTTGCGTGTATACCAATGGAGGACATGTCAACGCCCATCCTGTACGGTCTTGTTCCGATATTCGTAATATTCATTGTTCATTATTTTGCTAATTTTTTATCTGCAAAGTCAATAAGGTTTCGCAAAATATTAAATGGTAAGCCCGTTATTGTTATAAGTGAATTTGGCATTGACTATAAAGCCTTAAAAAGTCTAAATATGAATGTGCATGATCTTTTAGAAAGCATACGTGGACAAGAATATTTTAGTATTGAACAAATATCGTTTGCAGTTGTTGAGACGAATGGGAAGTTATCAATTTTAAATAATTCTTCAGCACCTAGTCCAGAAACTATACCCATAACACTAATAATTGAAGGGAAGTTCATCAATGCAAATGTAGCTATAAGCAATGTAACAAAAGAACAGGTAATTAAATATTTGAAAGGGAAAAATATTGGAATTAATGATGTAGTAATAATGACTAAGGAAAATGATAAATTATTAGTGCAAACCAAAAATAAGAAATATTATACAGAGATTGCAGGGAGCAACTTATGAAATGTAGATTTATAATAGCTGTTATCATTTTTATTTTATTAATAATATGTGGCGTTTTGCAAGAAATTTATGTGGTTCAAATATTTAATGAGTTAAGCAATCGTTGTAGTGAAATCGTTTCCTATGATGATGTAAGATATGACCTAACGGACATAACACAGTTGCACAAATGGTGGTTAAAGCATTTAGGTAGATTTGAGGCGATATTGCCTAATTACAGCATCAACGAAATTGAAATGTTATTTGGGGAACTAATAGGTGCTGTCGCAGCAGAGGATTATAAGTCAGCAACAGCACTGCTATGTAGATTGAGAGAAACTAGCGATGCGTTAAGTCAGATGTTTACATTAAGACTTGGAAATATACTATAATCTATCTTTTGAGACGCAAAAGATTAGAGTTTTTGATGGGGAAGTAGAGCAAATAAGAAATATAAGTGTTTATTGCAACAACTGGCAGTTGTGTTGAAAGTCGGACTAGCAAGAAAGCTTTAAAAGTGCTATATTTTGTACCGCCAGCAAAAAACAAATAGTATTGGGCCGTTGAATTTATCCCAACCGTGCAAATGATGAAGATTAGAGTGTAGCATAATATGATTTTCATAGGAGTTTTTAATGTGGTGTGCGTAAAAATCACACCAGTTATTACGCCTATCATGATTGATGCAAGTGTAAAAACAGGAAGATATGCGCCAGTTGGGTGAATAAGAAAGCCGATTAAGTCCCCAATACCGCCAGCTATACCACCAGCAAGAGGACCGATGAAAGCTCCTGCAAGAAATATTGGGATATAGGTGAATGTAAGTTTGAAAGCGGGAGTACTTATTTCTAAAGAATTTAGTGCGATGCTAATCGCAGCAAATAGAGCAGTATAAACAAGTTTTAAGGTGTTTTGTTTTATCGTGGTGTTTTGCATAAAAAGCCTCCTAAATTAAGAGAGCTCCATGGCAAATTTGAAAAGCTATGTCATAAAGAGTAAATATGAAATTAAAGCAAGACAAATATTTATTGCAACGGATGCGATTAGATACCGCAACACTATTATAAAGTAGTGTTTTCGTCCGGAAACGACATCCCATTTCCCGGCACTTTACGCATCTAATCTACTCTGCTTTGATGATATGTTTGAGTTTTATATTTTATAGAGTTAGTATAGCAGCTTGGTCTTCTTTAGTAATCTGACTTAGTTGCTTTGGTGTCATAGTATCCGCATTACGTGAGACAGCCTTTGAGAGGTCCTGATAATATGTGTAATCCTTTATGCCGCTATGCCAGAAATATATAACGTTTCCTATTTTATCCAATTGTTGCCATGTCGAATTATAAGAAGCAGAAAAAACTTCGGTCGCTTCGGATTCATACTTAACATTAAATGCGCCATCGTTGGATTTATCTATTATTTTTACTCTATAGATTTTAGATGAAGAAAGAAAGAAGAATGTAATAGAGTCGGCACTTTCATCAACACTTATTATTGTAGAAGAGCTTGGGATCAATGCTTTGGCAAAAGCTTTTGACCAACGACCATTTACATCTCTTCCGAATAAATATATATCAGTTCCAATTGATGCAACAAGAGTGTTATCGTTTAAGAATCGCAGTCCTGTTATGTTATTACCTGCAGTGTATCTGACCTCTTTTGTGTAATCAAACACCATTGTTTCGTCAAAATCAAAAGAATATGTACCTGATGATGTTGTGTTTACGCCACTATCTGTCTTGGTGTAGATTAGACGTAGTTTATTAGAAGATAGATACATCGATTCAACTAAAGCTAAAGTGTAACCAGTGGATATTTCAAGGAAACTTTTATCGTATGATGGATGATTGCCAATAATTGCTTGCTTTGGACCATCTGAACCAGCTCTATAAAACCAAATGATATTATGAGTTTCAGTCTTAATTTCACTTGTTTTTAAATAGAAAACAGTGTTAACAAAAGAATTTTCATCATCAGCGTGTGGTGGGATATAATTTGCAGTAAGTTCTTCAGCTACAAGTTTATCATCAAACTTTTTAGAAGATAGATTAATTTCGTGTAGCTCATTGTTTAAAATGTAAAGAACATAGCCATCGACAACTTTATAGACTGGAGTAAAGTCATCAAATTTTGCGATTACTTGAGTGCCAGTGCCGTCAAGTTTGGAGCGCATTAAATACATAGCACCGTTACGCACAGTACCAGTTTTATCCTTATCAACAGATGGACTGCTATAATATAAGTAGTCACCAACTATATATAGTCCAGATGTAGCAACAGAGCTATAAACGTTTTTAGGAACGATAACTACATTGGTATTAACCTTTGGTGTTCCATCCTCAGAAAGCTCAGCTCGAAGTATTGCGCCTTTCAAAACACTGCCAAAGGTATTATCAACTGTGTTGCCTGCGTAACCATTAATGTAGTAGAGATACTTGCCTTTTTTAACAGCAAGACCACCATTGGATTCAACAAGGGCACTGGAGATATCATCTGTCGGCACAGCATCACGTTTATAATTTTCTTTGCAACTAACTAGTAAAACCACGGTCAGCAGTAAGCAAATAACAAGAACAGTAAATTTTTTGACCATTCAATATGGCCTCCAGTCATAGATTTTTAAGAAAATTTTGAACATCAAAGTTAAGATGTCACACAAGACAGCAAGAACTTGCTCTCTTGTTTAAGTATTATATAATATTATTTAGTTATATGCAAGGAATTAGTTAAAGCGACAACTTGTAGATTTTAACTTTGGTTACTGTTCACACCTCATATGGGAAAAATGGGCACAGTCCATCCTCTGCACGAAATTTGAAAAAAGGTCAGCACTTTAGCGGGAAAACACACAGCAATAAACGTTTCAAATGCAGAAA
>JAITQU010000096.1 GCA_031288735.1 Christensenellaceae bacterium | reverse complement strand
AGGTTAATCAAGGCTTTGACAAAACAGCAAAAAAGTATTCTTGCCTGTTTTGATGCAGTTTGTGAACTGGAAACACCTACTCGATCCTGTCTACAATAAAACGATGGGAATTTAGGATACACACTCCCATTTATCATGAATTTATTAAATTCATGATTTTTTTATATGCTTTTATTAAAAATAAAAAGATAGCTTTATTTTTGTTTATTTAAATTAGTACTATTATAAATAAACGAATATTTAATAATACTATTAAGTAAATTTTTGAAATATCAGCATTCTCAGTTCGTATTTAAATTATATTTACAGAAATAGTTAAAATAATTAATAATATGCAATTAAACATCGAAATAAATAAGTTATGAAAGAAGAGTAGAGAACAGATTAAACAAAGTATCAAAAATACGTTTAATTTAACCAGAATTTATTAAAGATGAGTGTCGAACTTAACAATTAAATATTCAAATATCTATTCGTAAAATGCAACTTTTGCGAATAGATAGTATAAAATAAATATTTTTGACATTTTTTAAGGATTTTTCAACTTTTAATTTTTAGTATTTTGTTCTAGTTTGCTAAAATTTTATTTGTTTAAATTTGTTTATGTTTTTAAGTCGTTAAAATAAACGCTTCAATGATTCTTGTCTATATTTATTGTGTTTCACTGTATATCTGCTTATATTTAAATTAATTTCTCTAAAAACCGCTAGTGAAAACGTTAGTGGCAAAAAACAAGTTAATTTGTGAAAAGAATTATTGAGTATAAATCGTTTTTTAATTTGTATACTTATAGTCAAGCTTTTCAACTGTCCAATTTTCAAGGACATCGCACATAGCTTTGGCATAAACACGTGCCATATCTAGGTTATGTTCAAGATAGTTGCCACATTCAATTTCGGATACGCCAGGAATAACACCTTCGAAATTTGATATAAATTTCATTGATTTTATTACTAAATTAATAGCATCCTGATGATTTAGGTTTTTCGTAAGCAAATAAAACCCCGTTCTACATCCCATCGGGCCAAAATAAACGATGTTTTTTGGGTATAAATTTCTTGCATACGTTGCAAATAGGTGCTCCATTGTATGTATTGGTGCCATTTCAAGGAAAGGTGGCGTGTTTGGTTTAATTAAACGGATATCATATGTAATAATTTCATCATCGATTCTGGATATGTACATTCCTTGCTTTAGTGTTAGATGATTTACTTCAAAACTTGATATTCTATCCATACCGACTCCTTATTTTTTTTAATGCTTCGTCTATTAACATTCAGTTCTTATTGTCTAGTATTCTGATTATATCAATATATATGATTCAAGTCAAGATTGTTTAATCATAATCGGTGCACTAGTGTTTGTGTTATTATGCCTCTAGTGTCCAATTTTTTATTTCACACAATTATCCGTTTCAATCTTTATTTTCTGCATCTTTTAGCATCAGATTTTCTTTTACAATATTTGCAAAATCATATAAAGTACCATTTCGCACTGTTTTATTCGTTCCACTTCCATCTTTAATGACAATCTGTGCACTTTTCCACCGAAACCTATAGTTACCCAATTGTTTTTATCGAAAATAATATACTCACATGTAGGGTTTGCGAACTTGCTAGTATCTGTTCGGACCTCTGTACAAACGGCACACATTAATTTAAGAAAAATTATCACACTTATTAAGCAATTCTTGAGGAATATCTCTTCTTTTATACGATATTTAGTGTGAGGTCAGTTTTATAAAAGCGAGTTATTCTTTTTTTACTATGAATAAAATTCTTTATGAAAGCGTGCTGTTCCGCTGTTTCATTTAATTATTAAGTTCGTCACGCTTCTTTAATAAATTCTGGCTGAATTACACGCATTTTTAATTCTTTGTTTAATTTGTTAGCTATTCTATCCTACTCTTTTTAATAATTTATCGTTGTTTAATTGCATATTATTAATTTTTTTAACTATTTTGTAAATACAATTTAAAAACAAATCGAGAATGCTAATATTTGAAAATTTGGTTAATAGTATTATTATTTATACATATTTTTATAATAGTACTAGTTTTTAAAAACAAAAATAGAGCTATCTTTTTGTTTTTAATAAAAGTAAATAAAAAAAATCATGAATTTAATAAATTCATGATAAATAAGCGATTTTAAGTTTTGCGTTTTTTGTGTAATTGTTGTTTTCGTGTTAGTATGTCAAACATTTTTTTAAATTTTTTAAATTTTTTTAGATAATAATTTTCGGAACGACTATTTATTTAACTTTATATAGTTCGTTAATTTACAAATATTATATCTTACTCATCAAAAAAATACAAGTATTAAAATTGTTTAATAATAGTATATTTTTCAATATTATTACTTTCTTATTGTTCTATTAACACTCAACAGAATTTGAATCAATTATATGCCTTTTTCTATTGCGGTGTCATTTTTTAGATATTATGCAGAGTGTGAAAATCAACATATTTTTCCATATTGTGCGTGAACAGCACTTTTATTTATTTTTGTTCTTGATCACTGTTTTTTAACAATTCTATCAACTCTAATCGTTTTTCTATAGGACTCTGATAAACTCTTTTCCCTGCGCAATTGCGTATTGATGTTGATGGCATGGCATTATACCTGCAAAGCCACAGATTCATTTTAGTTTCAAGTTCATCTAATGTGTGAAAAGTCAAATATTTATAAAATAAGCTTTCATCTGTTCTATGCGATCGCTCTACTTTGCCATTATGCCAAGGAGTTTGAGGTTTAATTAGCATGTGTTTAATATTTAAACTGTTTAATAATTCATCGACTTTATGTATTTTATCTGTTTTAGTATTTAGGAAATTAGTAAATTCTTTTCCATTGTCTGTTTGAATTATTTTTGGTGTGTATTTGTAATAATTAAGAGCTCGATTAATGAAATCTAAAGTTGAATTAGCTGTTTTGGAAGTGTATGGGTAAATGAACCTTTCTCTTGTTGCCTCGTCAATCATCGTATATTGATAAAACTTTATTGATTTGTCAGATCCTAAATAACAAGTATCTTTTATGTATTTAACATCCATTTGCATTTTCATTCCCATAGTTTTGCTTTCATGGTATGTTTTATCTTCTACTGGAGTTTTTTTCTTAGCAGTGTTAATAAAGTATTTCTTTTTAATTATTTTATACATTGTTAGAAAGTGACGTGAATATCCATGGTCTTTACGCAAAATGTTCCATATTTCTGTTAAACCTAGAGTTTTGTTTTCCTCATAGGTATTAATAATAAGGTCAATCTCTTCTTGTGTTTGTTGCTTAGGATGCGGTGTCTTTGGTCGACTTGAATGATTTTCAAGGCTATTAAGCGTTCCATCATAAATTTTTTTCCATCGAAATAAACTCATTCTTGTACAATTGAATTCTTTGCATACATCCTTCCAGTTTATTTTTTCTTCTATTAACATATTTAACGCACGCTGTTTGTCCTTTGCGCTATACTTTGTTCTTTTCATTTAAGTAAATACTCCTTGTTTTTTTAATTAATTTTAACATAAAACTACTACAAGTAAAACTGTTTTATATTATAGTCATCTATTTTGCTTTAATTTTAAATATGAAACTTATATATACATAGTTATTGTATATACACTACATTTGCATATACATAGTTATTGTATATACACTACATTTGTATATACATAGTTGTTGTATATACACAGTTATTGTATATACATAGTTGTTGTATATACACAGTATTGTATATACACAGTTATTGTATATACATAGTTGTTGTATATACATAGTTGTTGTATATACACAGTATTGTATATACATAGTTGTTGTATATACACAGTTATTGTATATACATAGTTGTTTTATATACACAGTATTGTATATACACAGTATTGTATATACACAGTATTGTATATACATAGTTGTTGTATATACACAGTATTGTATATACATAGTTGTTGTATATACATAGTTGTTGTATATACATAGTTGTTGTATATACACTACATTTGTATGTACATAGTTATTGTATGTACATTGTATTTGTAAATACATCTATATTGCATATACAAAACAGGAGTTTATTTTGGTTTTCTGTTATTTTAGTTTTATACACAATATTCCTACATAATTAAAGTTATTTATATCAGTAAAACTTAAATAAGTATATATTTCATTACAGATTGTAATACTTCACATATACATACGAGAATAATAATACAAAGGAATTAGTCGTATTTGTTGCATACGTATTATTTGAGTACAAAACGGTGGCAATAATATGATTTTTTCATGTGACTATTGAATTACAACTGTTTTTCATCTTTTCGAATAAACAAGTTTTCTATAACTGACGTTGCGACAATAGTTATACTAGCTCGCTCACGGGGAGCACTTATTAAAAAACAAGTGCCTTGTGGATTATTTGTTATTTCAGTTTGTTCTGCGTGATTAATCCCGCCTGAGTTGGAATATAGCGAGACAAGGCTTTGAATATCAGATGGTGCTAGGTTGAATATGAAACTATATTGACAGTTAGCAAAAATTGCTTTCGTTTTACTAGCAACTTCTGGTGTCGCAGTCCCATCTCCCAAGTTTTGCGTGATAAAGAATAAACTTCCAGCATATTTTCTTATACGCTTTGCCATTTGATATAGAAAATCTAGAGCTATCGGAAATTTAGGATCAGTAAAAGCATGTGCTTCATCTGCAACAATAACTGTTCTAATTAATTTATCTTTATTTTTATTTTTATCTCTAGTATTTATTACTTCTTGTTCTAGGAAACGCATTACTAAAAGCATTTGTGCATTTGCTACCGTATGATTTTTATTAGCAAGCAGTGACTGGAAGTTAAATACTGTTAATTGATTGTCTGGTCTCAATGTTGATACTCCATTCCACAGGGTGGAGTATCTACCACCAGCTGCAAATTTAGAAATATACACTTCAGCACGCTGTAAGTTTTGCAAATTTAGTGGATTGACTATGTTGCTTGTGTTGTTTAGTTTTGTATGAATTATCGATAGAAGATCATCAAAAATCGGAAATTGATCTGCTAACAATTTCGAGCAATCCGTTCTTTCATTAATGTTTTTTGACATGTAAGTTTCTACAATGAGATTATTTACATATTCTAATGTGTCAGGTGCTATTCCATCAAGTGTAATTTTAAAGAAACTCTCAAGTGCTAACAAATGGTTTTGAAATACACTATCCGTTGAGGCAACGTTTCCATCATCTGTCAACAATCCATAAATATGGAATGGGTTTATTCGTCCCTGTGTTGCAGCACCTACATCGATCTTTTCCCCTGCTAATGAGGCGCAGAGTGTAGAAAACTCATTTTCTACATCAAAAATAAATACACGCCAATCATCAGCAAAAAGATTGGCAATTATCGTCTTTGCTGTATAACTTTTACCACTCCCTGGCTTTCCTAATATTAAACAATTAGAGTTAGTGTACATCTTTCCATCACGCTTGGATATATCAAGAGCCACAGGCGAACGCCCAGTAGGATCATGTCCTAAAATAACACCATTAGGAGTATCAAGTATCGACGGCGAGACAAATGGAAAAACTGCCGACAAACTAGACGAAAGAACACCACGCTCAAATCGTTTTAATGTGCGAATACGAGATATATTTGATGAGAAAAATGCTGGGATTTGTCTAAATGTCAGTGATGATATTTTAAATCCACTAGCTCCCAATTGACGACGCAAAGATTTCCTAAACGAACGTGAATTTTCAAAATCGTTGTTAAATGCTGTTATTGTTAAAGTACAATCAAAAAGGGACTCGTTTTCCCTTTCTAAACTTTGCAGTGTCGAAATCATTGTTTCCATTTGATTTTCAATTGCTACAATTTCCGATGCTTTTTTAAGAGTATCATCACGGCTTCCAAGCTCTTTAACAGCTCTATCCAATCGATTTGTTGCCTTTATGCGCTCAACTGGGCGAATTTTTAAAACAATTTTTGTGTTGTCAATATCAAAAAGATCGGCTCCCCATGCGTTATTAACTGAGACAGGATAGTCAGCAACTGCTAATGTATGTGCATCTATCCCATCAATTGAGTATCCATTTATATTGAACCGAATTTCTTTAGGTGTTATATAGTCTATGTATTTATCAGGTGAGATACCATCTACCTCACGCTCATCAAAAAAGCGAGTATGACAATATTTTAAAAACTTTACTGTTTCCTTTCCGTTTAATATGTCTCCACCTATTTCACATACATTTAATAAATTATCTGCATTGTGTATTATTTCATCTAGCTCTTTTTTGCTGTCACCGTAGAAAACAAGATAATAAAAGGCGTGGTGTTTTTTATCAAGGTTGTTAATATTATCTATTTGTGCAATACGATCAATTAATATTTCGCGCTTAACATTGTTTTTTGTTTTTTCAATTCTACTAAACAGAGATTCTGAAAACGCATCCAAAACTATCGGCCTGTCTATTTTGACTAGATCAAAACACATACCTGAGTCGGCAAGTCTAAGTATATGCTCAAATATAGCAATTTTTGAGTCTTGTGTGTCTTCATCTAAAATGTAAAAACCAAGTTGCCCAATCGAGACTACTCTGGAATAATATTTCGGATAGACAATGAGTCCATCATCTTGTATTTCGAGATAAGGTACTAGTTGTTTGACGTATGCGTTGGTATAGTTTTTCTTAACAAAAGCAAACGAGACAATTGATCCTATAAGATGCCATATTTTACCGTTTTCTGGTAATGGGATAAATAAAGACACTGACAATACGCAAAATGCCATAACAATCAATGTTTTCTGCGGTATATCACTATATGCTACCATTACTGTAATTATCATACAAACGCCTGCCACAATGAAGTCTCCTATCGTAAAGCCTTTCCATATTGTCGGTGTAACTTTTGTGTTTTTTGGAATAATTCTTGACATATCTTAGTCTCCTGCTTTTTTGTTTGATTTGCTTTCTTTTATCTTATTTGCAGCTGCCTTAGCTGGTGTACATGCTATTCCAATTAAACCACCTTTTTCCATAAATGTGTTTTTCCCTGCTTGTATTTTTTCGCCAGCTCTTATTGCTGTCCCATGTGCTTTTGTAGCTGCACCATGCAATAAATTACCAACCTTACCTACTGTTGTCTTTGCAAATCTTTGCATACCAGATTTAGCTCTAATATATGCATTGCCGCCTAATACTTTACCACCTGTATCTAAAGCCTTTACTGCAGTTTTTCCTGCTCTCAATGCAAGCGCTAATCCTGTTTTTGCTACAGAGCCAACACCACCTATTATACCGCCCAATTTACGTCCGCCTGTTGCGTTACTATTAGTGCCCTGTGCTGATTGTCCACTAACAGAACTCCCAGCACCACCAAACAATGCTTTTTTGGTGGACCGTGCGGCGTTTGATACCCCATGCGCACCAGATGTTATTGATTTTGCTAGTTGTTTCATAGTTCCAGCTCTAGGTGTCGAAACACCTAAAATAGAAGACAGCACCTCACCTGCCGTTTTCATTGCAAAAGCTGAACCTAAAATAAACAAAACAACAAATATTGTGTTGGCAAAATCCGATGCGTTTGGAATTTTTAAATTCGAAAAAACTGGAATGAATAGGAAAAACAGATTAAAAGTTAAAACAGTGCCATAGACAGAGAGTGAATTTGATATCATTGATTCGCGCCATACAGAAAAACGCGCGCCATCGTCTAATGGCATGCTAGATATTGAAATTGGCATAATGAGATAGAGAAACACAATATTAAATACGCGTTGAGCAAGCTTCAATAAAGATAACCCAATTAAAATAATTAATACAAGTGGTACAAAAAACAAGATAAAAAGATTGGTTTTGAATAAGTCTGCAATACCGCCTGACGCAGTCTTATAAGTTTCGTTGCTGCCTGCAACTTGTGATTCGCAGTCTTCGCAATTTCCATCACATGTACCATCACCACTACAAACACAATCCTCTGTGCAAATTTTTTCATACGTCACCTCAGGTGACAATTCAAACAAGCCTAGTGTGTCTCTTCGATACGTACCAAATACAGAATCTGAACTTGCTGGCAAAACAAAATCGTTGGCCGTGTACAATTTCCCTGTTGATTTATTGTTCTCACCAAGCTCATAACGATATCCATCATCTGACACAGCTAAGTCAAAAATGTTTTGAGACATTTTTTGTGTGGCTCCTGTGCTAGATTGAATTGAGTCGTTTAATGCCTGCAAAATGGTATTGCTAATAGCAATTCCTCCAAACACAACAGATTGTGCTATAAAAAATGAAAGAATCGCTGCGGCAAACGTCCCAAGTACCTTTCCTTGAGTTCTTTTGTTGTTAGTAATAGCCTTAATTATACCAGCAATGGTAAATATAACAAGGCACAGTATAGAAATTATAAACACTACACTGCTCGCCGTTAAAACACTTTCATTGTTTAACACATATGAAAGTATATTAAAATCTTCCCCAGTTCCTGCATTAATCTGCTCTAAACCAGCAAAGGCACGGAATAAACCTTCAAAAACGTCTAAAACTTGCATCAGGATAAAACCGATGCTAGCGACAAGCTTCTTAAAAAATATTTCCACTTTACACCCGCTATATAAAATTAATTTTTCCCCTTAATTTTATTGTATAAAACTGATATCATACTCTTAGAGCATCATTTATTAAATTTTTATTATTATGTAGAGAAATATCCACTCAAAAAACCGATCAGTGCTGTTACACCTGCTGCAAGAACAAAGATAAGTATCGTCCCTATTATAAAATTGCGGATGTACTCCTTTGCTTCCCTGCGTTTGTCCTGATCGCCAGCCGACCACCATTTAACACCTAAATAAACTGCCCACAATACTACCACTGCTCCAATTCCTGCAATCAAGTAAGGATAAACCTTTGTAACTAGGTCTTGAAGCTTTGTTTGCAAATTAGATAATGCGTTAATATCGCCATCCTGGAGAGGAGGGATAGCCGCATTCAATAGATTGCTTATTATATTCATTATAAATTCTCCTTAAAATTAAATTTTTTGTACTAGTTATAATAATTTTTTATGCTTGCTATCCAGTATCTATCATATTTAACACCTCCTTTTGTTTTGAAAATCTATTATTTTGTTTGTTTTGATTATAAATACTAAATCTGCTGACTATGCAGCTTTCACTCTGCGCGCTCGAATTATAAAAAACAACACAACTGCAACAGCTACAGAGCCTATACATATCAGTGCAATGGTTACAGCTGAAAGAGTTGCTTTGTTAGTAAATTCATAAACGCTTTCGTTTCCTATATCATCCGTAACTATGAGTTTATAATCGCCAGATTCTTTAATAGTTGACGTTATCGTGAAACCTTCAACAATGTTGCCATCTTTATAAAGAATAACATTAACATTCTTTTTAGATGCTGCACTGAATGAATAGACACCTCTTTTTTGTTCAATTACAACCGTTGGTGGCGTGGCGTCAACGCTAATCTTATAACTATGATTCACACCACTTGATATGTGTTTTATGGATACTAAATAGTCACCAGAAGTATTGATAGATACTCCACCGTCCGATGTAAGCTCAATATTTTCACTGCTCCCATTGTCGACTTTTGTAACACTCAATATTTCAAAGCCATCAATTGGATTTTGTATAAATTGTCGTGTGCGTTGTGATAATATCTGAAATTGAAGCTCTCTAACGTTTCCTGCCTTGTCAGTGATCGTTATTGCGTAATTTCCAGGGTCGTTATACTCCCTAAGCGTTTCAGCATTCGTATTGTTTACTAGAATACTTTGTGTGTACTCATCTTCGTTTATCGTTAACGATACTTTAGACGTTGTTGTTATACCGTTCGGAACACTCAAAGTATAGTCAACATGCTTATCTATTGTAAACGTCGCAGTAGTAACATTCCCAGCTAAGTCGATTGCTTTGAAATAATATTTCCCTTCTCTAGTATAAGAATATGACTCTACCTCGAAGAGTTCCACAGTGTAGTTTTGATTTGTTTCAACAAATCTAACTGCTTCTACATCCCAAGTAGTAAAGATTGACATATTTTTATCGCTAGACAAAACAGTCACTGTACTATTTGTAATATCTTTTATAGCTTTAAAGTCAGAGCTATAAAAAGATATACTTGGTGCGGTAAAATCTAATACTAAGTAAAAAGCAGTGTAGTTTTCGTAGAGATCCGTCATAGAAATAAAATATTCACCCTCGGTGTCTAAAAGACTGCCAGAAGTGTATGACTCTTTTGTTGTTATATTAATAATTGAAATTTCAAGGCACTCTTCATTGACACTTAGTGTTAACGGTTCATTTAGGACATAATGATAAGCATAAATGCTGATTGGTTTTTTAGAAAATGAATAACTTACCTCGTTGTCATAACAAACTGTGAAAGTGGTAGTGTTTCCTGTCTTGTCTTTTATGGTGAATGAGTATAATCCATTGGTCTCAAGCACGCTTTCTTTTATATAGTCAGTTTGTGCTCTAGAATCCTTTGAGACACGCATACTCACATTTTCTTCACCCCAACTCACATAAAACGCCACGGTTACAGTTGCATTAGGTTCTACCTCACGGCCATGAATCGTTGAAATTAAATATCGTGGTGGATCTGCATCAATGATAAAACCATACTCCATGTATATTCCGCTATCTGATATAGATGATAACACAAGTAAAAACTCTACCGTATCCCCGACTCTAGGTTCAAAAACTTGTGAATAAGCCATTTCCGTAGCGTTGTATTGTGGCACACTACTGTCATACATTATCTTTGCACCAGTGTTTGTTATTGTGTAACTAGTAAGCAAAAATGTATCGTTATATTTAAAGGTAACTGTATTATTTGTAGTTCCACCATTAGATACACCTGTCATTATTCCAAACGGTAATCCTTTTTTGTAAAATATTGAGTCAAATTCTGTAGTGTTACCATAAACATCTAATATAATGCATGTGTATTTACCACCTGTCGTAAACACATACTCCATGTTTGCAACACTTATAGGCATTCCAGTATCATCATGTTCTAAGTATGTATACTCTCCATTCGAAGAAATTTTTGCGATTTGTAGCGAAATGAATGTAGAATTTGTATCGTTTTTTTGAATATTAACTACCAATTCTGCTGAGTTTTCAGATAGTGAAGTATGAAACCAAGATGGTGATCTGCCTGGCACTACTACAACAAATTCTAAATAGTTAAATGAGCGGTCAAAACATCTAAATGTGTAACGACCAGAACCAAACTCGCTGTTAATTTGAGGTAATTCATCGCCTTTTACATAATATTTGTAAGAAATTGGTCCACCAGATATATACATGCCAACAAATTCATCATCAATATTATCTAATAAATTAAGGAAAGTGAGTTGAGAAGCATATAAAACGCCGTTTCTTGCGCTAATAATTTCTTGCGTTATTTCTAGCGTTTCAATTCCGTCTCCACGATCTATCCTTGCAGTTAAAGTAGGTGCGCTCAAATCGACAAAGAGTATTGCGCTTTGTTCATTACCACATAAATCAAATTCGCGATACAAATAATAACCTTCAAGATATGTATTGGCAGCATTCATTGCTGACATTATCGATTTATTATATAACACCGTAAATTCACTCGCAGGTAATAAACCTGTTAAACTAGCAATGTAAGTCATGGTAATTGAGGATTGAGAGTGTGCCGAGTTGTCTTTTGGTATAAAAGACGGACGCATGAAATAAACAGGAAGGTCATAGCTTGCTAAAAACGATGGAGTTTCAATTAAGTTAGCGGTTAATCCATCTATTTCAGGCATAATAGTATAATATTTATTTGAAGTGTCGACTAGCGAAAATGTCTGCCTTTCAGATATATACCTTGAAGCATATGCTGTTAGTGCCAAACCGAGCTCATATGATGATTCATACGTCACATAAACATTTTCGTTTGCTAAAGAAACATAAGAATTACTACCATTTAAAGTTAAAACTCTATATTGTCTTTCTTTTTCAACTGCAAAGTCTAACGCTCTTACGTAATGCGGAAACGAATATGTGCCCGCAATATTAGGTTTAGACGCTGTCCCAAATATGAGTGATGGCAATGTTACGGTATACCATGTGCTTTGTTTAAAGCTATTTCTTATGTCCTCTAAGTTGTGAAAGTCAAATGAAATTGTTAACGTCACAACCACAGTTTCTGACACTCTACCAAACGCATCTTCAACATAGAGTGAATATACACCTTCTCTGGTTACTGTTAATTCATTTAAATACACATTATCATTGGATCCACCTTCTCTTTTAAGCCGCGTTATAACTGAATCGCTTTGTTTTGTGTATGTAAATGGTGTGTTAGTATATGCCTTGTTTCCATCTCTATACGTAATCGAAGTCAAGGTGTAGGTAGGAATAGCAAAGTCTAATACAATGCTTACTACTTCAGATTGATATCCATTGACGTCCTCGGCATAAAATGACCACTCGCCACTACTAGACATATCATCAAATATTGTGTGTTCGGCATCTTCCACGAATTCAGAATTGAATTTTTGCCACTCACCATTATTAAAACTATACCAAATTACGCTTGGAGCTGTATCACTGACTGTAACCTCCAGGTCATAATATGAAGTATCTCCTGTTATTAATGCATATTCACTACCGCGACTATCAAATCCTAATAGATTAAGTGTTGGTGCTGATAAATCTACCCTAAAAGTTCCTACATTCACATTTCCAGCAAGATCCGTTACTCTAACCAAATGTAATGTTTCAGAAAGACTATTTGCATCGATTATTAACACATCTAGTGGTTCAAAATCCAATTCAACCAATGCTAGGTTAGGCTCAATAATCTCTAATTCAATTACATCACCTAAAAGATAGTATTGCTCAAACGTGAATTGTGGCGCTGTGTAATCGACCACAAAACTTGCAGTAGTAGTATTGCCAGCCCTATCTTTAATAGTAATAAAATGCTCTCTCTCATCAAGGCTTCTAGCATTCCAAATTCGTTCAGTCGAACTAACTCCATCAAAAAATATTGAATCGAGATATCTTTCTGTAACGTCAAAGCTTACTGTTCCATTATTGATATGAAGACCTGATAGTGCAGTGTTTCCATTTTTGTACATGTTTATTACAGGTGCCGTTAGATCAACAATAAAGCTCTGAACTTTTTCATTTCCCGCAAGATCAACAACTGACAAACGATATTGGCCTTCGCCCAAGTCACTTGCGTTAAAATCAAATGATTCAACGGATACGTAATTTAATGTAATTTCACTTATGTTTATTTCCGTAATTGTTATTTCGATATGTTCATCAATACCATAAAAATCCTTCGCAGTAAATTCAGGCATAATCTTATCAACATAAAAAACAACTTCGGTTGAATTTTTTGCAAGATCATACACTATAATTGTATGCATCCCATCGGATAAATCGGAAACCTGCCAGCTCCGTGCATAGGTATACAAGCCGTCAAAAATAACAACGTCTTGTATTTCTGATGTTTTGTCGCTCGTGGTTATTACAACGGTCTCAGTGTCTTTAAAATAATGGCCGTATTCTACAATTAACTGGTCACGCCGTAATTCAACTATAGGGTCATCGGCATCAATTGAAAAACTAATGCTTGTAAGATTTCCTGCCTTGTCCGAAACACTAATTGTATATGCTCCAGCGGCAAGTTCTGATAGCTCGGTTACTCCTAAGTCTAATACTTCGTTTTTTAAGCGTACCTCATAAATGTTTTCGTCCTCATAGTAAAATTCAACAATTTCGTCTCGTGCATAATACACCTTAGGAATCTTGCCCATTTCTTGTTTTCCGCCCTCAAATCGCAAAACGGGCGCAACTCTATCAACGATATATTCCACTATCGTTTCATTACCCGCAGCATCTGTTATACTTAGTATATGAGTTCCATCAAATAAAGAATTTGAAATTGCCCATTTCTTTTCTGTCGTTTGGCTGTTATCACGAATAATAGTGATTTCGGTATTATCTATTACTTTAATTTCGATTTGCTGATTTCCATTAAAGTAAGCACCGCTTGAAGCTAATTGACTGTTTTTGTATATTTCTACAACAGGAGCAACTTTATCAACAATAAACAATATCTCAGTTTTGTTTCCAGCTTTATCGGAAGCTATAAATCTGCTAGTTCCATCTTGAATGTATACGGCCAATATCTCAAGATTTGCTGTTGCTTCAAAAACTGAATATGGAGTAATTGCATTTAGATCATATAATGCCATCTGGCCGATATTTGAATCTATGATTTCAAATCTCAATAAGTTATTAGCGTTAAAATACGCACCAGTTCCGCCTGATAACGTGACTTCTGGAGCAGTTTTGTCAACATTGAATGTTACTGATGTTGCGTTTCCTGCTAAATCCGTAGCCGTTAAAGTGTGTATACCTTCACCAAGTTCATCAACCTTAAAATTTTCATTAGAAACATCGGTCCCGTCTAATGTTAATTTGCTTTTGTTTGCATCCTCGTGAATATACGAAACGGTATATTCTAAGTTGTAAAATGCGCCATCTGATACAAAAAGTCCACCTCTTTTCAATACAAGCACTGGTGCTATTTTATCAACAACAAAAATAACATTAGTTATGTTTCCTGCCATATCATATACTTTTAATTCATAGCTGCCTTCGAGATTATCTGTTCTAATCACTTGGGATGTTTCGTTTGTAAATATGCCAGTTTTTAGCTGTCCATCTTCTTTAAGTTCGATTTTTTCTATGTTAGTCTCAACAATATTCAAACTTATTTGATTTTTTGCGTTAAAATACGCGCCTGTCCCACCTGATAACATTACATTAGGTGCAGTTTTATCAACATAGAAAGTTACTGTAGTTGTATTTCCAGCTAAATCGATTGCAGCTAATGTGTGTACGCCCTCTGTGAGATTCAGACATAAGAAGCTCGTGTCTGAAGTGGTCGTGTCATTTAATTGAATCACTGTACTATTTGCATCCTCGTGAACATACGAGACGCTTTGTTGTTCACGATAAAACGAACCATCAGGGACTGTTAGACCTTCTCTTTTCAATACAAGCACTGGTGCTATTTTATCAACAACAAAAATAACATTAGTTATGTTTCCTGCCATATCATATACTT
>JAITQU010000091.1 GCA_031288735.1 Christensenellaceae bacterium | reverse complement strand
CCACGCAAGTTATCCCGCCCAGAAAAGCGGCAAGAATTGAGCAAAGCAGTGGAAAAAGTGGCGCTATTGCAAGCATATCTCGAATAGCGAAAAGACTTCCTGCAAAAGCAGAGTAGACGTCTAGAACGTTGCGATGTGGTATGCATTAGGACTTAAATATGCGGGAATGGCGTAATCTCTGAATTTTGGAGAAGCGTATCTCAACGACTGGGGAATGTTTATGTTTCCTCGGATACAAGTTGACTGCACAAGGAAAGTTCTGACGATTGATAAGTGTTTTCCGTCCTAAACTGTGTCATGTATGTGGCTATGTAGCGACAGACTGACATTAAGGGCAGGTCGTGACATGCAAGTTGTGGTGCACAGCATCATAGAGACATCAACTAAGTCGCAGCATTCGGTGCGAATGGCTTCGAATACTCACCTCATAGCGCATTACATCGAACCGTGGGACGCAGGATAGCTTGGTAAAACATCCTGCCGTGAGGGTGAGTTCCCAAGAAGACCCCGACTCAAACGCCGTTGGCGTTAGTCGTCGGGAGTAGGTCACAATGATTCAAGTGTAGCGTCCTAGTGTCTTAAAAAAACAGAAAAAATGCGATCGAAAAAGCACAAGAAATGCTCAACTAGGTCTAAAAATATTTCAACTTTGCAAAAATATTAAATTTGTAGTACAATAGAAAAAACAAAAGCTACAAAAGAAGAGAACATAATTTTATAATAAAAACGGTTTTAAAACAAAGTTTTGGAAAAATATGCCAAATGTGGCTAAAACAAAATTTTCTTATTTGACATGTGTTATCATTAATATTAAGCAGTGTCTAATATTACAAGTTTAAGGAGCAGAAGACCCAAATGACAATCAATGGTGTTATAAGCAGCATCCTTTTTCGCAATGTTGATACTGGATATACAGTAGTAGCTTTTTCTACCGACAAAGGGTCATTAACTGCCGTTGGCAGTTTCCCTGAAATAAAAGTCGGAACCTTGTTGACTATTACTGGTGAATATGAGGAAAATGCACGTTTCGGAACCCAATTTAGAGCAATAGATGTCATGTATAGCACTCCGACTGGACAAGAGGGTATAATAGAGTATCTAGGAAGCGGCTTAATATCTGGCATTGGACAGAGCATGGCAAGAAGAATTGTAGAAAAATTCGGGTTAAGAACACTAGAAGTACTCGAGAAAACACCACGTAAACTTCTCACTATTTCAGGCATTGGGGCTAAAACGCTTCAGAAGATAACGATAAGTTTTAATGCTCACAAATGCATGCAAAATACTATAATATTTTTACGAAATCACGATGTCACTATGGGACAATCTATTAAAATATATAAGGCATATAATGAGCATTCAATTAAAATTGTATCAGAAAATCCTTATAGATTGATAGAAGATATAGACGGAATAGGATTTTTAACGGCAGATCGAATTGCGCTAAAGCTTGGTTTTTCAAGTGATGGAAATTTTAGAATAATGGCAGCGATAATCCATGTATTAAGAGAAGAAATGCTTAATGGACACACATATAGTCCACTCCCAGATTTAATAACAAAGACCAAGGATGCTTTAGGAATAGATGAAAAAAGTAAAATTACTGATTGCATTGAGATTTTGTGCATTAATTCAAAAATAGTAAAATACAAATTTGAAAATGACAATAAAGACATAGAAACATATGCTGTTGCACTTAGCTCAAACTACAACACTGAAAGATCGATAGCAAGGAGACTATGTGATTTAGTGTCTGGTGTGGACACAATAGAAATCAATGTTGAAAAAGCGATTAAAAAATATGAATATAGCAACAATATTCGATTACACTCGGTGCAAAAATTGGCAATAACCACAGCGATAAAGGACGGCGTAATGGTCATCACAGGTGGCCCAGGGACAGGAAAAACAACGATAATAAAATGTGTTCTTGAAATATTTAATGATTGTGGCTTAAAAACACTACTTGCAGCTCCTACAGGTCGGGCGGCAAAGCGTTTAAGTGAGACATCTGGAGATAACGCAAAGACAATACACCGCTTATTAGGTGCCGAGTTTGGTTCAACTGGTTTAGTGTATGTTTATAACGAATTAAATACCTTAGACGCAAATGTACTCATTGTTGATGAAATCAGTATGGCGGATATATTCATTTTGCTAGCACTTTTGCGAGCTCTAGCTGCTGGTACAAGGCTAATACTTGTAGGAGACAAGGATCAATTACCATCCGTTTCGGCAGGGAATGTTCTTTCTGATATAATTAACAGCAAGATAATGCCAGTCATTCGATTAACTGAGATTTATCGCCAGGATGCCGACAGTTTAATAATTCTCAACGCTCACCATATAAATAACGGGAGGATGCCAGAATTAGACAATAGGTCAAAAGACTTTTTCTTTGACGAAAAAACAGCACCTAGCGATATTTTGAATACTGTGGTTTCCCTTGTATCTGAACGGTTGCCCAGATATATGAAAATAGATCCTAACGATATTCAGGTATTAGCACCCTTGAAAAAGGGACTAACAGGAGTAGTGAACCTAAATATTGAATTACAAAAGGTCTTAAATCCAAGAGAAAAGAATGATGTCGAGGTTAAGATAAATGATACATACTTAAAAATTGGCGATAAGGTAATGCAGATTGTAAATAATTATAATTTGCAATGGCACAAAAAGATAACACACGAATCTGGTAGTGGCGTTTACAATGGTGACATAGGCTATATAGTAAACATTGACGATGATAAAATATTTGTAGAGTTTGAGGATGGACGTGTTGGATGCTATTGCAAGGATGACAGATATCAGTTAATCTTAGCATACGCAGTTACAGTGCACAAAAGTCAGGGGTCGGAGTTTCCTGTTGTAGTTATCGTTATTTCAAGTGGATCCTATATGCTGTTGAATCGTAATTTGCTCTATACCGCAGTTACACGCGCTAGAAACGCCGTTGTTATAGTAGGAACCAGAGAAAATTTAGAGAGAATGGTCAAAAGCAATTATATAGAAAAAAGGTACACGCTTTTAAAGGAGTTAATATGCAAAACGAAGCAAATTCTGGCATGAAAGTGTTAAAGGTAAAAATTAATAATTTTAAAAAGAAAATAAAGATAACGTTTTTTAAGGCTACTAAAAGCTTAGTTAACGGAATATATCCAAACGATCTAGTGTGCTTGGATTGCAGTGGCGAATTGAGAACAGCAAACGAAAAGTACCTATCAATTTGTGATGTATGTTCAAATGATTTACCCTTTCGAAAGGGACGACACTGCAAATTTTGTGGTGCATATATTATAGAATCTGATGGAAGTGATTGCCAAGATTGCAAACGACTAGCTCCACATTTTTCACAGGTGCTTGCGCCATTTGAATATAAAGGAGTAATCGAAAAAATAATCTATGAGTATAAAAAGGCTGGAAAAACTTTTTTGTATTTATATTTTGCAAGATACATAACAGATTTTTTTAAAAACTCTAATGTTAATGTTGATTTTGTTACATCTGTTCCAATGATGAAAAAACAAATTATGAAGAACGGATTTGACCATTTAAAACCGATAACTGATTATTTTGAGAATGAAACACGGATACCGCAAATAAGTCCTTTATGCAGAACGATGGACCAACCAGAGCGAAAAACTGACTTAGATAGATTTACGCAATATGAAAACGTGTATGGAGTGTTTTCAATGGCACCAGGATTCAATATTGATATTATAAAGGACAAAACCATAGTAATAATAGATGATGTTGTCGTAACTGGGGCAACAGAGAATGCATGCGCCCGGGTTTTGAAAGAGAATGGAGCAGCAAACGTAATTGTTCTTTCGCTTGCTAGGGTATAGGGGAAGTAAAGAACAGCTTGAAAAAACAAGCTGTTTTTTATCTCAAAAGCTATTGAACGTCTCTTTAGTTTATTCCAAGCTTAACTACTTGTAACTATTAACTATACAATGGTTTTGTTCTGTACTCGGCGCCTTGAGTTTAAAGGCTTTCATAAGTAAGGCGTTTTTTTATTTATATAACAGCTGAATTATTGAACACTAACCGAGAACGCACCTCTGCTTATTACACTGACAAAATTATTTGTAGCGAGATATTTAGTGTTCTGCCTAAAATAGAAAACAGAACACATATTAAAGTATTAGAGCATTCCGTTGGCGCAGGTGTATTTTTGCCATTTATAGCAGAGAAATATAAAGACAAAAAATGCTTAGAACTATGGATAAATGACATTGACAGAGATGCTTTAAATTGCTTAGATTGTTTTTGAAACGTCGAATTATAGTGAGAAATATCCTAATGTCACAATAAAAAGTGTTAAATGACTATTTGCTACTAGATATATCATTTTCTAAATTTGATTTAGTAATTGGCAACCCACCATATTGCAAAATTAAACCAAAAGATAAAAACAGTGCGCTCTATCAGAAGAAAAGCGATATGAGGAAAACAACGAATTTGTTCGCATATTTTTTTGAAAAAGCATTAAAGGATGCCACCTATGTTTCACTTATTGTTCCTAAAAGTATTTTGAATGCTTTTGAATATTTTGAGTTGAGAGATATATTAAAGAAATTTGAAATTTTAAATATAACCGACCTTGGCGAAACGGTTTCAAAGGGCAAGGCGTTAAAATTGAAACAGTAAATATTATTGTAAACACACTTAGTAAACCGAATAAGACACAAGTAAAATCGATTACAAAAAAATAGAAATAATACAGGAGCAAGGCTACATAACCGATAGTTCTTATCCTACTTGACTTATTTTTCGTAATGAAATATTTGATGCTTATGCATGCAACTTAATTTGGGAATGTTTACGTTTTTTAGAGATAGACAAATAGGCAGAAAACACAATCTGGCCAATGGGACGTATAGGATACTCCGTTCTCGCAATATCGAAACAAACAGCATTAAAAACATTGCTAATTATGATAAATATATAAATGATTTAACTGGACTTACCGTTGCTAAATATATAGATAAACAAAACATAATACTTTTACCAAATCTTTCATACTCACCACGAGCTTGCTTTTTGCCACTAAATTGTATAGCCGATGGCACGGTTGCTTTACTCATAAACAAAACTATGATCAAAATAGAACAAAAGGATTTCCTACTGTTTTCAAGTGATGATTTTAGAAACTATTACAAAATAGCGAGAAACTATGGGACACGATCCTTAAATATAGATAGTAATTCAATTTGCTATTTTGGAATAATGAGAAAAGAAAGGGAATTCTTTCAAAAAAGCGAAAATTAAAGCGTTTTTAAACACTAACTTTCAGTGATTAGGTATACATGATGGAAACTGTGTTACATTAAACCCTAATTTTTCAACTAAAGCACGTGTTTTTTTTGTTGTTTCAGAGACTTTCCACGTATCAGC
>JAITQU010000074.1 GCA_031288735.1 Christensenellaceae bacterium | reverse complement strand
TTCAGCCACAAAATAGCGGCAAAAATGATTGATTCCTGCGGTTTTTAACATTTTTGTGCGCGTTTTTTGTAGGGCGCACAATTTTAATTGGTGTATATTAAAGATGTGAAAATCCATGTTTAATTTATTGTGTAAATTATCTTTTTTAAGGGATTTAGAAATTCGTAAAATGTTTTTAGCTCTCAAAGTTGTTCCACTAGAAACTACAAAAAATCAATTGAACTAAAAACAACTTTGGTAACTAAATAAAAACAGCTCCATTTATCCACGTGGTGCTTTAAAATCGCTATCATTTGACTACTATTCAAGATTTCTTACATCCTATTTTTGTCCAAGTATTCTTGTCTACAATATCTATGTGCCAAGGAAGAAACTAAACAAAATGCTGAAAACTCTAAAGACGGAGCTAATTGTATGTTATAATACTACTATATTAATAAAAGGAGGAACTTCTTTGTGAAATGTATTCTCATGCACAAACGTATACCAGTTATTGAATTGGATATTGATAATGCAAGTGGTTTTCTCTTAAAGTTTGGTATTCCTCTGAATCCTGGGCATCTTCCTATTGGAACATATATTAAAAGTAATGTTGACGGGAATATGTTGCGCGATTGGTGGATGAAACGTTCTATTCCCGCAAGTCGTGAAGGATTAAAAGAAACCTTGGAAAAACTTAATGTAGGTTTTTCACAAGGATTATTAAGTAAAAGTTATGGACTCAGCCTTTCCGATCAATATTGGGTATGTCCACAAGGACAAGATTTAAAATGGGATGACATTAATTTTTTTACTAATTCGTTTTCGGAGGATATGGGGAACTTATTATTTAGCGGAAAGATGAGAGAAAACTCGAAAAATTTTAATTTTCTTTCTCCCGATAACACTTCCGACGGTATGTTGCGCAAAAAATGGAAGATTATAAACGGAGAAAGATATCTAATAAAAAGTGGAAGCGTGCCTTTTCGTCAAGAGGTATTTAACGAAGTTATTGCGTCGAGTATTTGCTGGCGCTTGTGTATACCGCATACGGAATATATTCTTTTAACGGAGAACGGAGAGGCATGCTCTGCTTCTAAGGATTTTGTTACGCCTATGACAGAATTGGTAAGCGCAGCGAGAATACTTGACCAATTTAAAACACCTAACAATGTTTCTAAATATGAGCATTATATTGCCTGTGGCGAAAAGTTAGGGATAATCGACATTAGACAACAAATTGAAAAAATGCTCGTATTAGATTTTATTATCGCCAACTCCGATAGGCATTACAATAATTTTGGGCTTCTACGGAATGCTGAAACATTAGCATGGACAGGAGTAGTGCCGATTTTTGATTGTGGCTGTTCACTTTTTTACGACAAACCAGACAGAGTAATTACAATATCCTCCGTTGATGCCGAAAGTAAACCGTTTAAAACAACGCATTTTGAGCAAATCAAATTGGTGAAAGATTTCTCATGGCTTAATTTTGAAACACTAAACGACATTTCCGATGAATATGCCGAGTTGTTAAAAATGTCCGAATTGCCGGATGAAAGGCGAACTTTGCTTTGCAAAGCACTATTGAATCGTATACAAGACTTGAAAAGTTATGTATGTGCTTTTGAGAACAAAAAAAGATAAATATACTCATACTCAAAAAAACGACAAATAACCATAGCGACTTAGAAATCAGCAACTTAAAAATTTACTTAAACTATCGTTTGAGTATTAATGGAACGTATAGAAAATAATATATACTCTATGAAATGTTGCTTATATAGATATTGAAACGTGTGTCGATACCATTGTTTTTATACTAAGTCAAAAAAAGAAGTAAAGAGAATTCGCAAAATGTTTTAAGGGCACCGTGTTTTTAAAAATAATAATTGAAGTTAGAGGGAGTGTATATAAATTTGTGTAAATCGGGGACGATGAGGTATAATAAAAACACAAATTAGGAGGACACCAAAATATTAAAAAGCTGACACTAAAATAGGTTTTTAGCGTGATTAAAAATTTCGACAGCTTTTAGCATAAGACATTCATCTAAGGAGGTAGACAATATGAACGACACACTAAAAACTATTGCTAAACGGTATTCTTGCCGTGCATTTACTGACAAGGCTATAAGTAATTCAAATTTGGATGCGATAGCAGAGGCGGGTATTCAAGCACCAAGCGGTATTAACCGACAAAATTGGCAGATTATCATTGTCAAAGACCGGGCGCTACTTTCCGAAATGGAAACAGAGGGAATGCAGGTGATGATGAGTTTTCAGATAAAGCCATTTATAACCGCATAATGGGCGCAGACGGTAAATTATTTTATAACGCACCCTGCATGGTATTTATTGCAATAAAGGAGACAAGTCCGAAAGGCGCGGAGCTTATAGATTTAGGAATCGTAGCGCAAAATATATCGCTTGCGGCCTCATCTCTAGGTATAGATAATTGCCATTGCGGGTTAGTTGCGTTCTGCTTTGCAGGTGGAAAGGCAGAGGAATTTAAAAGGAAACTCAAATTTGAGGACGGCTATGAATGTGGGCTTTCAGTTTTACTTGGCTACGGCAAAAACGAAGGTATGCCGCATACGCCAGATAAAAGCAAAATAACTTTTATAGGATAGAAAATAATCAAAAAAAAATAAACAAATATGCGGGGAGGTTTCAATATCATAGAAAATATTTTGAAAGTTCCTTGGAGGGCTTAGGTTGTTCTATGAGTACAGCGTGCATTATTTAACGACTGAGAGTTTTTTCACTTCGAATGTGACTAGAAGTTATAGATATGATAGAGGAAGATTACGCAATGGATAAAAAACAACGCCAAGTAAAGATCAAATCATGTGGCGAGAGGTTTCGCATATATTTACGATAAGTTGGATTTGCATGGTAACAAATCTTTAGTGCAGTGAGACAAAAACAAAAAACAATGCATAAATTTATAGGAGGTTATTAAACTTATGATGAATCCAAAAGAGAACGTAATTTTTTTACAGGGAAAACCTATCGATCGGTGGGACGATATTGAATCAATAGAGGTTAAAGGAAACCGCACATGTATCGTTTTCAAAAATAATATAAATAGACGTTATAAGTTTGACAATAATAATGTCGTGTGGATAAAAAATCCTAAAAAAGTGGAACTAAGCGGTAAAAATCTTTTTGTGAACGAGTCGCTTAAAGATACGGCTGAAGAGGTTTTAAACTTTGAGGATAAGTGGTTCAAAGTTTTCTATAAAAATAAAGAACATGAAACATATAGTAGCAGTCAAATTAAGATAAAAAAAAATCCACTTAGGATAGAAAAAAATCTCGCAAACGAGCCTCCTGTTGAAAACGCATTAAAATATTTTAAACAGGTGACGAAATACTTAAAAGAAAGTGAAAATAAAAGGAAAAACTTAAAAAACAAGAATGACGCTGATAATTACGATTATTTATCTGATCAGCTTGAAAAAATGCAACTAGTCGAGGGTTGTGCATTAGCAAGGTTTTTAAAGAAAATACCAGTCAAGGAAATTGAAAACAAGGAAAGTTTTATCTTTCCGTTCAGCTGTAATTACTCGCAGATACAGGCGGTCAAGTTAGCTTTTACAAACGATTTATCGGTTATTCAAGGACCGCCTGGCACAGGGAAAACACAAACCATTTTGAATATTGTAGCAAACGTTATTCTTCAAGGGAAAACGGTGGCGGTTGTTTCGGGAAATAACGAGGCGGTACGGAATGTCGAAGAAAAGATGGATAAAGAGGGTTTATCGTTTTTAACGGCGTTTTTGGGCAATAAGGACAACATAGATGCTTTTTTTAAAAATATTCAGCCGATTTCAGATAATGTTGATAAGTGGGAGAAAATTCCGATTGTTGATTGGAAAGCATTAAATGAAACCAATAAAAAACTTGAAAAAGCGTTTAATAATCAATTGAAGATACCAAAAATTAAAAAGCAGATTGATGAACTTATGATCGAAAAGAAATTGCGCCATGCAAAGTACGAAGGAGAAGACAATCGCCCGCATAGAGAGACGATAGAAAAATGCAATACAAGTAAAGAGGCATTGAGAGTAATGTCACTACTCGAGACTGCGGCGCAATTCAAGACAGTGATAAAGAAAAGCAAAATTTGTTTTTTTAAAAAACTTAGATTTAGCTTAAAGCACGGCTTACTGTTGACACCAGATTTATTGGCAGCATTAGGTGACACAATCGACTGTTTACAAAATAAATATTACAGCCTAAAATTACGAGAGTTAGAAGCAGAACTTAAATGCATGGAAATTGCAGCTAAAAAAGACAAAATTGAGGATCTGAAAAAGGACAGTATAGCGATTAGTAAGAATGCGTTATTCAAAGCCATAGGCGATAAGTACGGCAAGAATTTTAAAGAAAACTCCGATTTCTGTAAAAAAAACTACTGTGAA
The DNA here is from genome assembly GCA_031288735.1 of Christensenellaceae bacterium. GTDB lineage: Bacteria > Bacillota > Clostridia > Christensenellales > DTU072 > JAITQU01. The sequence continues at coordinate 8,440 of JAITQU010000074.1, read as the reverse complement.
AAAATGAAAGTATTTACAAAACGCTATCCCGTCGTGTTTAGTACAACATTTGCGTTACAGGCTTGCACGGGTGTGGGTTTTTTGTACGACTATGTTGTTATCGACGAGGCAAGCCAAGTGAATATAGTAACAGCCGCAATTGCTTTAGCTCGCGCAAGGAACGTTGTGTTTGTTGGTGATAAAATGCAGCTACCGCACATTGTCATGTCTTGCGACATTAAGCCGTTAAAAGATATATTTGAAGAATATAAAGCATCAAATTTACCAGATCAAATAGAGTATACTAGTCACAGTATATTAGATGCGGTCACGGAGATATACGGTGACACCGTTCCAAGCACGCTACTAAATGAGCATTACCGATGCGACCCACAAATTATAGGTTTTTGTAACAAAAGCTTTTATAACGATGAACTTATCGTGCAAACGAAGCACAAAGACAACTGCGGAATAAAGATTATCACGGTGGAGTCAAACTTCGCAACGAAACGCGAAAATAAAAGGCAAGTTGATACTATAGAGGATGATGTATTTAAAGACCTTAACGAGATAATAAAGGAGCGTAGCGACACCAATGAGTTTACAATGGGAATTGTTGCGCCGTACAAAAATCAAGTCACACTATGCAATGAAAGGTTTAAAGCTGGGAGTATTTTGTTTGAAACGTTACATAAGTTTCAAGACAAGGACATTTTGATTGATACGGTACATAAGTTTCAAGGCAAGGAAAAGACAGCAATCGCTTTGACTACTGTTTCGGATAGGATAATGAAGTTTGAAGACGAAGAACAGGTGGACTTTTTAAACAATCCAAAACTCATAAATGTAGCAATTTCGCGGGCTCAGGAAAAATTGTATGTCATAGTAAGCACCGAAATTTTAAAAGATGAGGGCTCACTGCTTAGTGACCTTAACAAATATAACGAATACTACAATGGCATCAAAAGTCAGCATACGTCGGTTTACTCAGTCTTCGATTTACTGTATAAAGAATACAATAGCAATCTTGAATCGCTAAAAAACAGACTAGGAACTAGGTCAAAGTATCTTAGCGAAAATATTATCGAAAGGGTAATTGACGATATACATAAAAGCAAAAAGTACGGTTCCTGGGACTGTCATTCCAATTATCCGCTCAGATCGATATTAAACCTAAATGACATAAAAGACGAGGACGATATTAAGTTTATAAAAAACAAAAATACGCATTGCGATTTTGTTATGTTTAATGATCTGAATAAGAAAATCCGATTGGTTATTGAGGTTGACGGCAAGCAACACAAAGAAAAAGTTCAAAAGGAAAGAGATGAACGAAAAAACAGATTACTGAAGACGGCGGGGATAGATATACTTCGATTATCGACAGATGAGATCAACTGCCAAGAAAAAATAGAAGAAGAGTTATGTAAGACAAGAAGAAATATGACTCTGAAATTACTATACCTTGGAAATGGAAGTTATAGATTGACGGCAAGCGATAACGGCGTCATTAAAAGAGTCATTTGCATCAACCCTGTTTTTGGAGATGTCTATGATGAAGCCGCCGATTTAATTTTGATAACACACGATTGCCATTCCGACCAAAAAGGGATTGACATGTGTAAAAGGAAGAAGGACTATCATTTAATAAAATACTCGGAGGCTTTTAAAGACGGTAAATATAATAGTTTCAATATAAACGGGATACTTGTTGAGGCCGTCAAAGGTGTTAATAAAAAACCCAATCTACAAGAATGCGTGGAGTACGTTATAACACTAGACAGTGTAATGATTTACTACGCGAGCGGTTTTAGCTCGATTCTAAATTCGGGAAAAGCTTTATTCGATCTAGGACTTGATTATGCACTTTTTTCTCAAGACTGCTCTTATAGTATGGAATTTAAGGAAATCGTTGAGTGCGCCGAAATTATTGGAGCAAAGCATAATATAATTAATCCCAAAAACACAATCGAAACACTCGAAATTGACTCTGAGAATGAAAAATTATGGAGCGTGCCAAACGAGATGATACTCGAAGCTGGAGGGGAGATAGTATTACTCTAGTAAAGCGGGATTATGAATTTATGTTTAGCGATGTAGTACAAAAGTGACAAAAAGTCAGAAGTTGAAATTACTACAAAAACAAAACCACTACAATTTATAGCAATAGCAACATTTATCCACAAAGGCGTGGTATAATATTACTAGGAGGAGCAATAAATGAAAAATGCGATTCAAGAGATTAATGATTTCTTAAAAAAATGCGAGACATATTATCTCGCAACGGTGGACGAAAACCAACCGAGGGTTAGACCTTTTGGGACGGTAAATTTATTTGATGGTAAACTATACATTCAAACTGGCGCAAAAAAAGACGTAGTAAAACAAATTGCGAAGAATAATAGAGTTGAGATTTCCGCATACGATGGCGCGACTTGGATAAGGCTTTCTGCGAAACTTTTCGAGGATGAGAACGAGGCAGCGCAGGAAAGCATGTTTTCAGCGTACCCGTTTTTGAAAACGCTGTACACGGCGGAGACGAGTAAACTATATTACTTAAAAGACGCAGTGGCTTCGTTTTGTGCTTTGGGCGGTGAGCCGAGGGCAGTAAGATTTTAAAAACAAACTAAGTGTTCTAAAAATTTAAAGAGTTTAAAAGATTTGTTTCGAATGTGATAATCTAGGTAGTTACATATAAACTTAGACCTTTTTTGGATGCGATTTAAATTGGTAATTAATAGTAACTAAGAAAAAAAGTCTACAAAAAAAGCGCAATCTAAAACGATAAAAAAGATGAGCTCTTAACTATTTCAAATAAAAACTGCTATAGAGGTTTAATTCAATTATCAAAATTACAAAAAACCATTTCAATAGTTAGAAATTCCTTAGTAAATGGTTTTACTTTGATTTTTTTTAGCCTCATTAGTTCTTATCTAATTAAACCGATTACAAAGTTGTATGAGATGTGTTTTAGCATTATACATATTTCAATAATTGTTTCATACTCTGTGTAGTATATTTTGGACTAATTTTTAAATGAGCGTTACTCTATATAGTTATAGACTTTTATTATTTTTAGTTAAAAAGACTTTCAATAATAAAACCTACATTAAGTAGTGTTTTTAATGCATTTTGAATATAACAAAATATAATTTTTAAAATGAAAATATTTTTTACGATATTTTCAAGTTAATTAAAATACACAGTCTGCCTTTAATTAATAAATTGAATAACAGAAATATCTACTAATTAAGTCGTTACTTTGAAGCTCATTAAAATTAATAAATAGGAGTGAATATTTTGATGGAAATCGAAAATTATTTATTTGACAATAAGCGAATGCCAATAATGAAAGAGGCTTTGTCTAAATGTCTAGATGACCAGATTGACAGAATTGATATTCTTACTGCATTTTTTTATTTTTCTGGATTTATTGAGTTAGCTAAAGAATTAAAAAACAAAAAAATCAGAATCCTAGTCGGAAAAATCATAGATCCTGTATTATTTAAGGATCTAGAAAAAAGCGTCCAAGCTGATAATAACACTAGTCTTGATAAATATGAGCTCGATGGTTTATCAAAGTTTGATGATGAAGCATTGAAGAGTAAATATATCGAAGGCTTTATTAATATGTTTAATTCGGCAATATTATCAGACGAGCTAGACGAGGAAAGTAACCAGAAAGCATTTAAAATATTTTTGGATAAATTTAAAGATGGCTCATTGGAATTAAAATTAACAATGGAACCGCATCATGGAAAAGCATACATTTTACACAACAAAAATGATAACCAAAATAGAGGTGTTGTTTTTACAGGTTCATCAAATTTTTCGAAAAATGGACTTAAGCTCCAAGGAGAATTGAACATTAAGTTTACGGATAACATTTATTTTAACCAATATGATAAGTACTTTGAAGAGTGTTGGGAGAATACTAAAAATATCGATTTTTCTACTGACAAAAAAAACAAGCTCGATTTTATTGATAAAATCGAAAAAAATCTTTGGATATTTTCAACACCTAAACCTTATCATCTATATCTACGAGTTTTATATGAAATGTTTGCACACACAGATGCCTTAAACATTAAATCGGCTAGCGACCTAACTAATGGCAAATACTTGAATTTAAAATATCAAAATGATGCAGTAAAATTTGGAATTAATTGTATTAAAGAACATAACGGGGTTATAATTGCTGATGTTGTTGGGCTAGGGAAAACTATTATTGCACTTACGATAGCACAAAATCTTGATTATGAAGAAACAATTATTATCGCACCACCACAAATTTCTAAACAATGGGAAGAATATGTTGAGGAATTTAGACTTCGTTCTGTGCGGATTGAAAGTAGTGGACAAATTTCCAAGCTTCATAAAGAATACTTTAATACTGAAAGCAAAAAGTTATATATTATTGATGAAGCGCATAGATACAGAAATGAAAATACAAAAAATTACTACTATTTACACCAATTAACTCGTTCACATAAGGATAATAAGGTAATTTTATTAACAGCAACCCCATTTACTAATAAACCCGATGATTTGTATTCTCTTATTAAACTGTTTCAAATTCCTGCTTGTACTACTTTTAACGACTCGTCTAGTTTCTATAAGGATATTAATGATCTTATAGAAAAATACAAAATAATAAAAAAGAACAAAACAGATAATAATGATTTAAGTCAAATTAGCGAAAAGCTTGGTGATCTAATACGCCCAATAACAATTCGAAGAAGTCGCTTAGACTTAGAAAGAATAAATGAATATGCTAATGATCTAGAAATTCAAAATATTAAATTCCCTGAGGTGGTGGGACCTAATTTATTGAAGTACGAGCTAGGGTCAATATCAGAGCTGTACTCTAATTCATTATCGAAACTAACAGAAAGTTTCATTGCTTCACTATATAAACATTCATCCTACTTAAAGGATGAAAAAAAGTTTTACACTGATTTTAAAAAGTATTTCAAAAATGAAAAATATATGATGAACAATTATAACATAGCTGATACAATCAAACGACTTTTTGTTCTGCGGTTTGAAAGCTCAAAATTTTCATTTCAAAAAACTCTTGAGAAATTATTAAAATTATATGAAGCTACCATTGAATCTTATGAGAAGAAATCTTGTATCTACATTAAGAAAAACAATTCTGACGATTTTGATGAAGGGGATGAAAGGGATGGAACTGATGAAATATTTGAAATAGATGAAAATTTAGGCGAAACACTTGAGAATTTAGATAATGAATTGAATAGCGTTGAAAGTGTATGGAATACTAAAAAGCATGTAAAGATTCCATGTTCGTATTTCAAAGAAGAATATTTTAATGACTTGAAAACCGATCGAGACCTGCTAGCTGAAATTCAGTCATCTTGGCAGATAATTTTTGATGGTGAAACTGATCCAAAGCTAGATGAGGTCTCAAAAAACATCAAAAGCTTTCTTAATTCAGAGGATAACAGAAAACTTATTATTTTTTCTCAGTTTAGCGACACAGTGACATATTTGCAAAAAAAGTTATCAAGGCAATTTAAATCAATCTCGTTTTGTGGTGGTTCATCTAAAAACGATAAAATCAATATACTAAGTGAATTTGATGCTCAAGCAAATACACCTACAAACGATTACAATATTCTTATTACTACAGATGCTTTAAGCGAGGGTGTTAATTTGAATAGAGCTGACATAGTCATAAATTACGATATTCCATATGCGCCAACCAGAGTGATTCAAAGAATTGGCAGAATTAATCGTATAAATAATAAAACATTTGATAAACTTTATGTCTACAATTTATTTCCAAGTGAAATAGGCGAAAAGAATATTTCGATTAAAGGTATTTCTACACTTAAAATGTATATGATAACGAATGCAATTGGTAATGATACAAAAATATTAACAGATGACGAGGAATTAAAAAGCTTTATTAAAAAACAATATGATGATGAATTCAATATTAATAAGCAAAGCTGGGAAGTGGAGTTTCGTAATATTTACAACTCAATCAAAGCCAATAAGGAATTAATTGAGCTGATTAGGAAAATTCCAGAGCGCACTCGAATTTTACGAAAAAACAACGAAAAAGATATTACAATATCATTTGCAAAAAGTGGAGGGAATATTGCATTTTCAGCTTCTGAAATAGGACAGGATAATATTACCCCTAATTGTAAAATTGTCAATCCTGAAATAGCGTTAGAATATTTTAAAGCAGAATCAAATGAAATAGGCTTCGAAAGCAATATTGACCTAACGCAATGTAAAAAACTATTAGAAAAAGAACTTTCGAAAAAGGATAAGACTATCAAGGCTAAAACTAATAAAAGTAAGTCTAAGAATATACAAGTACTATTTTTAAAATACATGGACAAGGATCAGATTTCTTATTTAAATAAATTAAAGGATGCATTTGAAACCTACGACGATTTATCAAAATATGAAATGAATTTTATAAACAATTCCATGTATCCATATAAAAAAGCCAATTTTTTAAATTTGATTGCGGTTATTCCTGAAAAATATTTAACTCACTGTAAGGAAAAAGGAAATCCTAGCAATAAAAAAACTCCCATCATTATCTTTACTGAGGATTTACAAAAAACAGTCGATTAAAAAGAGAGTGAGTATTAATTAGTTTAAATAAAAAGGTAGAGATTTTGTTAGTGTTCGATTTAGTCAAGTTTCTAACTAAAAATAAAGAAATTCTAACCTAACATAAAGTACCTTATTAAGTTAATAGCTTTTACTCTAATATTTTAAATATAATATAAGCTATAAAGAATAGATGTTTCAAATATTTTTAAGTGTCTTTATACACTCTATAATTATCTAAATGAGCAAAATATACCCAATTGATTTTGAACTGAAAGAGTAAATCTAAATATTTCTAATTGAGGATTTTAAAAAAATGAATAATAAAAATTTCGAAGCTAATACCTATTTAACTACAAAAGAAAATGATGATATAATAAACCAATTAACAAATAAATATAGCCGTGATAATTTCCTAAAGCTAGTAGGATTAATTTTTAATGATTTTAAAGAAGAAGAGAAAACGGAGGATTCTGATTATCCTAAATGTGAATTTGACAGAAATGAAGAATCCTTTAAATCTATTTTTGAAGTATTTGAATCAATTACAAAAATTGGAACATGTCAGCTTAAGTGTGAAGATTCACCAACTAACCTAGAAAATAATCGTATAATATGGCCAGATTTATTTGTGTTTGAGGTAAGGCTTTCGGAAACTGGTCAAAAGCAACGCATTAAATTTACACAGGCTATTTATAAAGCCATGGATGCAATGGGTGCTTATACCTCACTAATAGCTTTTGTCGATCCCGATGAAAACACATATCGATATTCTCTACTAGTAATAAGTTATGATATTAATGAAAAAAGCCACAAACTAAATAAATTACCTCCTGAGTTGCATCGATATTCGTACAATTTAGGCATAGGAGCAAAAACACAAACAATAGCAAAATTCTTAATTAACGTAGCTGAAAAGGTTAATACTGTACAAGAGCTTATGGCTCGTTTTTCTGTTGATGCTGTTAATAAAGAATTTTATAAGAAAATAGCTGATGAGTTTAACAAACTAATACCAATGGAATCAGATGGTATAATTTTCGAATATAAGGATCTTAAGATAAAAAATATTCTAACTTCTAGATCATATTCAGAGTTCGCTGTACGACTAATTGGTAGGATTGTTTTTTGTTGGTTTTTGAAAGAGAAAAAAAGCTCACACGGGATTCCTCTTGTCTCGGACGCACTCCTTTCAGTTAATTCAGTTGAAAAGAATAAAGGGTACTATCACTCAGTACTTGAGCCCTTATTTTTTGAAGCTTTAAATACAGAACAAGATAAAAGAAAGGAAAGGTTTAAAAATGATGAAAATTACAAGTTAGTACCATTTCTTAATGGTGGACTTTTTTCCCCTGATGTTAACGACTTTTATGGGCTTGATAATATTACTATAAACGATGAGTGGTTTAGTAGATTTTTCAGTATTTTATCTCAGTACAATTTCACGGTTGACGAAAACACATCAGCAATCGTTGATCTTTCAATTGACCCAGAAATGTTAGGTCGTATTTTTGAAAATCTTCTTGCGGAAGTCAATGTAAATGATGAAGATGAAAAGAAAAGTATCAAAAAAAGCACAGGTAGTTACTATACGCCAAGAGAAATAGTTGATTTTATGGTTGATAGTGCACTTTTAGAATTTATAAAGGAAAAAACAAAGATCTCTGAAGAAAAACTATCATCAGTTTTAAATAGTATAGATAAGAGTAATATGACTAAAGATGAAAAAGAAAGCATAAATATATCAGATTACGAGAAAAAGGAAATACTAAAATGCCTACACAAAGTAACAATCTTTGATCCTGCGTGCGGTTCTGGTGCCTTTCCAATAGGTCTACTCCAAAAAATAGTTTATATACTA
>JAITQU010000043.1 GCA_031288735.1 Christensenellaceae bacterium | reverse complement strand
AACGTAAACTCTCGCTTTGCCGCCAAACCTTTATCTTTTCATGGTTGCCAGATAAAAGCACATCAGGTACTTTTAGTCCCATAAAATCTCGGGGCCTAGTATAATGAGGGTATTCCAACAGACCATTTGAAAAACTCTCTTCTTGAGTTGATTCCTCTGAGCCTAGAACATTTGGTAAATATCTAGCAACAGTATTTATAACAACTAAGGATGCCAAATCTCCAGACATTAGCACGTAATCACCAATTGACAATTCAGCATCAATGTCTAACTGTATTATTCGTTCATCAATTCCTTCATAACAACCGCTTACTAATAAAATATGTTCAATGCTAGAAAGTTCTAAAACTTTTTTTTGATTTAAAATACTGCCTTTAGGACTCAAATATATTCTATACGCTAGATGCTCGGGATCGATAGCCATTATTGCATCGTGAATTGGTTGCGGTGTCATAACCATGCCTGCACCACCACCAAAAGGTGAATCATCGCATTTTTTATGCTTATCCGTTGAATACTCTCTAATATCAATCACTTGAACTTCGAATGCATTATTTTGTAAAGCGCGACCGATAATACTTGAATTTAACAATGTGTACATTTCGGGAAGGATTGTGAGCACGCTAATCTTCATAAACGATAACCTTATCTAGCTCAAGAGCATCAATTTTGATCGTCATATTTTTTAAATCGATATCTAAAATAACCTTATCAATTGCAGGAAACATAAATCGCTTTTCACCGTTTACACAGTAGACATCGCTAGCACCATAATTTAAAACATCATCTAGTGCTCCGTAATCCTTATTTTCAGATACTATTTTAGCACCTAAAAGGTCTGAAATATAATACCGATCTTTTGGAATAGCAGGTCTATTTTCGTGATCTACACACATCATTGAACCACGAAAAGTCTCTGCAGAATTTCTGTCAGAGATCCCTTTAAACAAAACGTATGCAAAATCACTAGTGATTCTTAGTGATTCAATTTCAAAAACTACACCATTTAAACATGCTTTTTTGATATCAGCAAGCATTTTAGGAGAATCAAGGAGTGGTAAAATTTTTAATTCACCCTTCAATCCGTGTGGCTTTAATGCAACACCTACAGTCAGCATGTCGGAGTTATTTTTCTTCAATAACTACCTCGTATCGTTTTTCAGAATGCTGTGAGGCGGCTCTGATAATTGTCCTTATAGAACGAATGACCCTTCCAAACTTTCCAATGATTTTTGCAACGTCGATCTTATTGCCAAATATCTTGATAGTGCAATAGTTACCATCTTCGAAAGAAACAATTTCATAAGAGTCCTTTGGTATTATTTGACTTACTAAAAAATCTACTAATTCAATCATTAAGCTTCTCCTTCTGTCACAAATAATTGTACTATTCGTTACCTAGCTGTGCCTTCACCGCAGCATCAATTGCAGCTTTTTCTGTATCAATTATTTTTTCTTCGCTCTTTTTTGTTAGAACAATTTTTTTACTGCCCTCAATTATGCCTGCGTTAAAGAAAATATTACGAACTGTATCTGTAGGTTCAGCACCTACATTTAACCACTTCCTTGCAATTTCAGCATCAATTTTAATTTCGGCTGGTTGTTTAATAGGATTATAAATACCTATTTGTTCGATATACTTTCCGTCACGTGCTTTTCGCGAATCAACTGCTACTATTCGATAGAACGGTGCCTTTTTTGAGCCCATTCGCGTAAGCCTTAATTTTACTGCCATTAACTTTATCCTCCGATAATTATATTTTAAAATTTAAAAGGCATTTTCTTTCCAGATGCCATCTGTTTCATCATGCTTTTTGACTGTTCAAACCTGTTTAATAATCGATTAACATCCTGCACTGCAACACCAGATCCACTCGCAATCCTTCGTCGCCTTGAACCCTTAATTATCTCAGGCTTCGTTCTCTCTTCTCTTGTCATTGATAGAATTATAGCTTTTGCCGATTCTAACTCTTTCTCTTCAATATTCAAATTCATACCCTTTAACTTATTTGCAAGACCTGGTATCATCCCAAGTGTTTCTGATAAATTGCCTATTTTTTTAAGACTTCCAAGCTGTTGCAGGTAATCGTTTAGATCAAAAGTGTTAGTTCGCATTTTCTTTGCAAGTTTCAATGCTTCATCTTCTGTTATTGCATTTTGTGCTTTCTCAATTAAAGTTAGCACGTCACCCATACCGAGTATTCGACTTGCCATCCTGTCGGGATGGAAAGCTTCGATGTCTGTGATTTTTTCGCCAGTACCTATATATTTGATAGGCTTTCCACAAACTGCTCTAATTGACAATGCAGCACCGCCACGAGTATCACCATCAAGCTTTGTTAGAATCACTCCCGATAGATCAAGCTGAGCATTAAAAGTAGAGGCAACATTAACAGAATCTTGTCCTAACATTGAATCTACAACTAATAGTATCTCTTTTGGCTTTACTTTGTTTTTAATATTGATCAGCTCACCCATAAGCTGCTCATCAATATGTAACCTTCCTGCAGTGTCAATAATCACGGTATCAATGTTTTGCTTTATAGCATGAGCGATACCCGCTATGGCAATCTTTATAGGGTCTATCTGCCCCATTTCAAAGACCTCAGTTTTTGCTCTTTCTCCTACTATTTGTAATTGTTTTATAGCAGCAGGTCTATAAATATCACAGGCAACTAAAAGAACTTTCTTTCCTGACTTTTGTAAAACGGTGGCTAGCTTTCCACACATAGTTGTTTTTCCAGCACCTTGTAATCCACACATCATTATAATAGTTGGTGGCTTATCGGAAACCTCTAATTTTACATGTGCACTTCCCATCAGTGTTATCAATTCATCATTAACAATTTTAATTACCTGCTGCGATGCTTCTAATCCTTTGAGTATGTGTTCTCCTACTGCCTTTTCGGATACTGACTTAATAAAACTCTTAACTACACTAAAATTAACATCCGCCTCTAGCATTGCAATGCGAACCTCACGCATCGCTTCCTTGATTTCGAGCTCGGTCAATGCGCCTCTGTTTCTTAATTTAGAAAAAGCATGATTAAGTTTTTCGCTTAGGCTTGAAAATAGAGCCATTCAGTACCTTCACACAAAATAATTGAAATATGGAAAGGTGACGTACTCCCGTCGACTAACGCCTACGGCGTTTGAGTCGGGTCTTCTTGGGAACTCCCACTTACGGCAGGATGTTTTACCAAGCTATCCCCGTGCGTCCCACGGTTCGATGTAATGCGCTATGAGGTGAATAATCGAAGACCTTCGCACCAAATGATTATTACTATCCAAGTCCTCTCAAAAATCAGACTTCCCTTATATGCACTGATTCTATCACAAATTCTCCGAAGTGTCAATACAGGACGGTCGAACAAGGTGTGCCTTCAGCTCACCGTCTATAGAGGCGGGAGACTTTTCATCCCTAAGGTTAAAAACTAATAATACTTATTTAGTGACACTCTAAGACAATCAAAAGACTTAATGTTATTTCAAATTAAAAAAAACTTAATAACCTGGCAACATTAAAGTTGCTGATTTTGAGAGCTTAGAAATTGCGAAAAGAGAACTCACCTGAACGTTTTTGAATCTAAATCGTTACTAATATTATACACGCAAATGGTATAAAGTCAACTATTCGTCTGGACATTTGATTACTGTTGACATGATTTGTAGAATGTAAAATTAATTGTCGATGCATAAGCAAGCCAACTTATTTTAGTTTCTTCTTAATATTTAATATCAAAACAGTGATGTCAGCTGGCGTTACGCCACTAATTCTAGAAGCCTGCTGGAGGGTAAGGGGTTTAACCATATTTAGCTTCTGTCGAGCCTCGAGTCTTAGTCCAGATATTTTTAGATAATCAATATCGCTAGGCAAGAGATGCTCTAGCATCCTTTTAGATTCCTCTATTGTCTTTTCTTGTTTTAGTAGGTATCCTTCGTATTTTATCTCATTCTGAAAATATTGCAAGGTATCAGGACGAAACACTTTTAATTCGTCAAAATATTTGATTGCATCCTTAATTTGAACGTTTGGCCTTTGCAATAATTCCTTTAAGGATATCCCACTTTTAGGTAAACTCTCACCTATGTCTTGGCACAGTGACACAAACCGATTTGGTTCATAATTTTGAGCTGCTAGAGAGGCAAGTTTGACTAGCTCCTCACGTTTTCTTTCTAACCTTTGATATCTTGCATTATCAACAGTTCCAGCCTCTCTCCCTAACTCTGTCAATCGCAAGTCGGCATTGTCTTGCCTTAGGTGTAGTCGATATTCAGCACGCGATGTCATCATTCTGTATGGCTCATTAGTGCCGTTAGTTACAAGATCATCAATCATTACACCAATGTATGCCTCATCGCGTCTAAGAACAAATCCAGGCTTGTTGTCTAGATATTTAGAAGCATTTATTCCTGCAATTAGCCCTTGAGATGCTGCTTCTTCATAACCACTACTTCCATTAATTTGGCCAGCAGAAAACAATCCGGCAATTGATTTCACCTGTAGTGTTGGATACAAAGCTAATGGATCCAAGCAATCATATTCAATAGCATAGCCATAACGTGTTATTACAGCATGCTCAAGTCCTTGAATTGAAGAGACAATTTGCTCTTGAATATCAAATGGCAGTGAAGTAGAAAGTCCTTGAACATACATTTCATTAGTATCAGCACCTTCAGGTTCTATGAAGATTTGATGTCGATCCTTGTCTGCAAATCTTACAACCTTATCCTCTATTGATGGACAGTAGCGAGGCCCAATCCCAGAAATAGAGCCGTTGTATAGTGGTGCTTTATCGAGATTCGCTATAATTATTTCATGTGTTGTGGAATTTGTATATGTAAGGTAACAAGCATGATCATTGCGAACAGGGGCTTCTGTCAAAGAACTAAATTTATAAGAATCAATATCGCCAGATTGAACTGTCATTTTTGAAAAATCAACGCTTCGTCCTAAGACACGAGGAGGTGTCCCCGTTTTGAATCGGCGTATAGGGAGTCCTAAGTCCACCAGATTAGCCGTTAAAAGCTCGCTCCTTGAAAACCCATTAGGACCTGAATTTTTTTGATAGTTACCTGTAATTATTTTAGAATTGAGATAGACGCCTGTCGCTAAAATAACAGTACTAGAATAATAGCTATCCCCCATTGCCGTGCACACACCAGCAATACCATTTTCTCCTATAATAAGGCTGCTCACATCCGCTTGCTTTAGTGTTAAATTGACGGTAGACTCAAGTCTTGACTTCATTAATCTATGGTAATAGGATTTATCTACCTGCGCACGTAAACTATGTACAGCGGGGCCGTTACTCAGATTGAGCATTCGAATTTGGAGAGATGCACGATCAGCTATTTCGCCCATAAGTCCACCTAATGCATCTACTTCCTTGACTAAATGTCCTTTTGCCGACCCACCAACGTTAGGATTACATGCCATAAAAGATACGGAATCTAAGGAAAGTGATAGTAAAAGCGTCTTTTTCCCACACACTGCTAACGCATGCGCCGCCTCTACGCCAGCATGCCCTGCGCCAACAACAATTGCATCAAAATATTTATCCATCGTTATTTCCCAACACAAAAGGAAGCAAAAATTTTATCAATTACAGCTTCAGATGCAGTATCTCCAGTTATTTCAGCTAAGGAAAGATAAGCAGAGCGCACATCCACAGATATGCAATCAGCTGTAGTGACTGCACATGCGGCTAACGCACTTTGCGTGCTCATTAAAGCGTTCTTGATGGCAAACTCATGGCGCTCTCTCATAAAAACAGAACCAGTTTGAGTGCTGTCAAGATCAAGCCTTTCCTTTATTAACTCTATTAATTTGTCTATATTGGAACAATTCTTTGCCTCAATTACAATATCCGATCGACGTTGGTATTTTGCAATATCACCTTTGTTGCCGACAATAATATGTTTTTTATCTGAGATTTCTGCCATAATTTTTTGCTCCTCTGTCCTTTCCTTTTGTGACAAATCAATTATAAACAGAATGATATCAGAATCTAGCATTGCCTTTTTTGCACGATCCACACCCATTTTTTCTATATTGTCTTGACTCTCATGAATCCCTGCAGTGTCAATAAAGGTGACAGAAAAACCATCAATTTCAAGGTGCTCGCGCAAAACATCTCGAGTTGTTCCTGGAATGCTTGAGACAATGGCTCGATCATCCTTTACAATAGCATTTAAAAGGCTGGACTTTCCAACATTTGGCAGTCCTATTAAAGCAACTGTAATACCATCGGTTAGAAGTTTTCTGTTTTGCGATCCGCTTGCTAATGCATTAAGTCGGATTTCAGCATCTCTAAGAGTTTTTTCAACATCTGCATGCTCAACATCCGACATTTCTTCTGGATAATCTAATTCGCAGTCTAGGGTCGCTAAGGCTTGTAGTAAAACTTCGCTGCATGAATTGATTTCCTTTGAGAATTCACCTGAAAGCATACGATATGCTTGCATAGCGGCCGCAGAACTCTGAGCATTTATTATATCTGCAATCCCTTCAGCTTCGTTAAGAGTCAGCTTGCCATTAAGAAAGGCGCGTTTTGTAAACTCTCCAGCAACAGCAGGTCGCGCACCAGCTTCAACCAATGCACGGAGAATTCCCTTTGCCGTTGAAATTCCACCATGAAATTGAATTTCTACAATATCTTCGCCAGTAAACGATTTTGGAGACTTAAAAAAAACAAAAAAAGCTCTATCTTTAAAATATTTAGTGCAAACAGTACCCAGGTACATATGCCTAGGTACTGTAATAGTCTTAGTGGGATTGTCTAGGATGAACACTCGCTGTGCAATGTCGATTGCATCATCGCCAGATAATCGTATTATGCCAATCGCACCCGCTGTCGATAATGGCGTAGCGCAAGCGACAATAGTTTGCATTGTCTACCTACTAAAATCTTCTATCATTATTGCCAAAGCTTCGTGTTTTATTTGGCCCTTTCTTTCTGAAATCTCCACCACCGTATGAATATTGGGTATCACTTTTTGTAGTGTCTGCTGAGAAATCCTTGCGATTGTAATTAGAAGAATCATCTGATTTATTAGAAACATATTTGTCATTACGATAGCTATTATCCCTATAATTTCCTCCATGTCTTTCGTCATTGTATGGACGTCTCACATTTGTATTATTTGGAATTATTACTACATGACGGTATCTACCTTCACCTTCTGATTCAGTTTTTACGAATTTGTCATTTGCTAGAGCAGCGTGAATAATTCTTCGCTCAAATGGATTCATAGGTTCAAGCTCAGTCTTGCGGCCAGATTTTGCTACTCTATGCGCAAGTCGTATGGCAAGATTAGTTAACGCCTCTTCTCTTTTAGCACGATAGTTTCCTGCATCGACTTGCACTCGCACGAAACTCTTTGCCCCCTTGTTTGCAATAACAAGAGCATAATATTGAATGGAATCAAGCACCTCACCACGAAAACCAATAATAGCACCAGCATCGCTACCTTGAATAGAGATATTAACACCCGTTGAATCTATATTAGACTCAACGCTGCAAGCAAGTCCCATTTTTAACAGCAATTCATCAATAAATGTGCAACTATCAATTTGTGCTTGTCTGCATATTTCTTCCATTTCTTTTGGAGAAATTTCTAGAGGCATTTCATCTGAAACCGATTCTAATAATACGGTTTCAGTTTCTAAAGTATCACTTTCAATTTGTTCTTCTGTGTTTTTTGGAGTAATAGAAACAGATGCTTTAGTGAGAAATCCACCACTGCTGATAATATTAATTTCAGCATCGCTCTCGCTTAAACCTAACTCAGCAAGACCACTAGCTATAGCATCTTCAACAGTTGCACCTTTGAAAATAAAACCCTTTTCTTTGCTCATATATAACCACCCTTTTATGAAGATCAAAATATAAGTTTGATCTATCACAAGATTTATTTTTCTTTACGGTTTCTTAACATTTAGAGAATTGTTTTACACCAGAAACTTCATTTAATATAAATGAAATTATGGATAATGATATTTAAAACTGAAATTAGCATGTGAACGATTGCATATTTTTCAAACATAAATTAAGCAGAAAATTTCAAGAAAGGATCATGATTTAATTGTTGTGCTCATAATCATATCTTTATATTTTGCATCGGCACGTTTTGAAAAGAAATTATAGATAATATTTAGAATCGTTGTAAACATATTACTTACAACCATATATATAGCAAATGCAGTACTGTAGAATAAAGGGAAGATCCCCATCATTATTGGCATTAGGTATTGCATCATCTTTGCCTGGGACTTTGTTCTTTGAGCTTGCTCCTCAGTCTGCCCTAGTGGCACAGGTTGCTCTGGTGGCTTAAATAATTTAGCGGAGAGTAAGCTTAATACAAATGAAAGTATTGGTAAAATGAGATATCCATTCCAAGTAGCCTTCCCATCTGAATTGAAATTGTAGGCCTCTATAATTGGTTTCATTACCTTCTGGTATTCACTTGTATCAATTCCAGGAATGTTCAAATCACCCATTCCTCGACCAGCGAACTCCTTTATTGTAGGAATTGGATGCTTCCAGGTATCAGCCATGAATACATTTGTTGTAAGCAAAAATTTCTCTGGTTCATATAAAGCTAGCACAGCTTCCTCTGCACTACGAGTGGCCGTTTCAACATCCTCAGCAGAAAGATCCCCATCTTCATAAAGAGTAGCTGTCGTGGCCTGATAGGTTGAAGAATATTCCTGACTCAACAATTCAAACATATTGTAATTGTGGTATCGGACGGATACGTTAAAGCCACTCAAAACCACACCAAAAATAATCAAATTAAATATTGTTGGAAGACATGCGCCAAAAGCATTATATTTAAATTGTCTATGCACCGCACGTTGCTTTTGCATCAACAACTCTTTATTATCGCCGCATTGCTTGTTGATTTTGTCCAATTCTGGCTTCATCATTTCCATTTTGCGTGCGTTTTTGCGCCCTAATTGTTTCTGCCAAAAATCGAGGGGCAGAGTAGCAACTTTGAGAAAAAGTGTAAAAATGATAACAGTTATTGCAAAGGTGCCGATTAGTTCACTACTACCAGACCATGTTTTAACCCAACTGTATAAGCTGTTGTAAATAAGTTTGCCGACTAAATTAAGTTCTATGGCAAGCATCATAGGGTCCATTTAGCATTCCCTCTCAAATTTTCTCTAACAGGATCAAAACCACCTTTCGCTAGGGGATGACATCGCAGGATTCGAGATATCCCCATTATCAAACCTCTTATTGACCCATATTTGTCTATGGCGTCATAGGTATACATAGAGCATGTTGGTGTATACATACAGTGACCAACAAGATGCGTGAATGTGTTTTTGTATAACAGGATACACATTTTAAAAATTGTTTTAACCATCTAAATGTCTAACCTTTTTTAGTAAGCGGAGCATTTCATTAAAAATAAAATGAAAATTGCTTTTTTCAATACCTGGTCTAGCAACAACTACATAGTTGTGTTTAATTTTGATGTCTGGTATGAGTAATCGAAAGCCTTCGCGAATCCATCTTTTTACAAGACTTCGAGTGACGCTTTTTCCAATCTTTCTACTAACGCTAATGCCAACCTTGATAGAAGTTGCCTTGACGAACAAAATTGAAAAAATTGAAGTTGCAATGCTTCCACCCTTTTTGTAAATATAGTTGAAACTGGCGTTGTTAGTCAGTCTATATTCCCGTTGCACGGACTCAAAAAACTAGGCCGATAAGACTGCGCGACCACGATTTCGTCTTCTAGATAAAACTGCGCGACCATTTTTGGTGCTCATTCTTTTTCTGAAACCATGCACCTTGCTTCTTTGTCTTTTTTTAGGTTGATAGGTCCTTTTCATAGGTGGGCCCTCCATTTATAGTAGTGTTTTTAGTTTTAATACTTGCCACGGTTAAAACTTAAATCCTTATTGCGTTGATAACTTAAATGAGAAAATCATACGAAGTTCAAATAAGATACTTTAGAGCTTTTGATCGAGCAGAGTTATTTCATTTAATAGAATATCGCAAGTTATATAGCACAACTGTTAGTGCATAACTTTGAGAGGTGAAAATACAAATCCGTACTTAACTTAGAATAATTTAAGTTAGGATGCTTTGGAGCTCACTGTCGATAACTTCGAATGTGTTAAACAAACACAAAAGATTAGATCAACTAAAACTAATGACATGTAGGTTCTAGCACAGAAACGTAAATAGATAATGGCATAGTCAAAAAAGTTTTTAAAAAAACAAACTTGTGATCGGTGACATTATACTCGAAAGGAGTTAGTTTGAATCATTTCAGAGGTATATTACCAAGTTATCTAAATAACGACTACATGTGTAAACAAGACAAAACGCATGAAGAAACAAGGTTAGAATAAACTGTTTGTGCTAGACAAAATATTTTTACATTTCGAGTTAGAAACATGAAAACAATGTGTAACTAGCGACAAAATATTTAGTAACGAAAAGAACTGTTTTAACTAGCAATGAATTGTTATGTCAATAGTGTGATCATTATAACACTCTGTTTATAGCATATGCAAGCATTTTTGACTTATTAATGATATGGCAAACTTATAGGGGTTACTGTTCACACCCCCTGTGTCTTTTTCATATGGGGTGTGAACAGTAACGACAATACACAAAAACTTATGCTTAATATGCAGATCACTTGACATTATGCATATCTGTAGTTTAGAATTTGACTTGTGAAAACAGATAGCAAACATTTACCTTGGTATCGTGTCGATAATTCAGGTGCGTTGTATCCTATGATATTGACACTCAATACGCAAAGTCTATTTCGAATCGGAGTAGAGCTTGTCGACCAAATAGATAAGCACGATTTAATCAATGCGGTAAATGAAACGTTTATTCGCTATCCTTACTACAAAGTTGAGCTCTTAAGTGGTGTGTTTCGTTACAGTTTTATGACAAACCACCGCAAAATAACAATAATAGAAGATAACGGACTGCTATTACATAGAATAGACTTTTTAAAAAACAATGCCTATCTACTGCGCATTTCATACTACAAACGCAAAATATTTGTTGATTTTTTCCATGGCTTAGCTGACGGTTTTTCTGCATTGGAGTTTCTAAAGACTATTATATACTGCTATTACACAAAAAGGGGCATAGATTTACCAAGGGATGGAATTAAAATTCCTGGTGATATAATTGATCCTGAGGAGACAAGCGATGCGTTCATTAAGTATTACAAAAAAATCCATCTAAAGGAAGGCGTTGAGAAGCTGTCAGGCGAGAATGCATTTCATATTGATGGCACATTTTTCAAAAGTGATGGGTATGGACTCATTCATGGAATGATGAGTACCGAGAAATTGAAAGCTCTTGCTAAAACGCACAATTGCTCTATTACAACACTCATATCTGCTGTTGCACTATTATCAATTGCTAAGTGTTATGAAAATAACACCTCCAAACAGGACTATACCGTATCTATTCCAATAAACCTAAGACGGTTCTTTAAAACACAGACCATGATGAATTTTTCAACTATTGCAAAAATTCGAGTAAAAAGAAGTGATGAACCTACACTTGAATCCTATATAGAAACAATAACGGCGCAATTGCAGGAGCAACTTAAGATCGATGACCTAGATATAAAATTAAGTTTTACATCATTGCTCTATAAAAAGCTGTTCAAATTCATACCGCTTGGAGTAAAATCACTAATTACGCGTATCGGTAGAGCCGCAGGCGCAAGCTCAAAGCTGACAATGATTATTTCAAATCTCGGTGAAATTAAGTTAGCAGAGGAATACAATACACTCATAGACAACTTTATTTTTAATCTTAACTGTAACTCAAAGACAACAAATAATATTGCTATGGTAAGCTATAATAATAAAACAGTAATTTCCTTTTCTCGTTGTATAATATCAACATCAATAGAACAAGTGTTTTTTTCCACTCTTGCTAATATGGGATTAAATATAAATATAGTGAGCAACTTGAAGGAAAACCAAGGTCCTTGAAATATAGTAATAAAGAATAAAGGTACTCTGAAAAACACAATATTAAGGATGTAGCTAATTTTAATTTTCATGCCATATATAGTTACGAGATAACTTTTGTAGTTTTGATTTGTGCCATAATGACAATAAGTACGATAACGTAGTATTAATCATTCTAGTTAAATGATTGTACAAAAACTCGATAAATTTCTACAAAACACACTATTATGTGTTGCTTATAACAAATAAATTTTAGGAGAACGTATCAATGCTAGACAAAAAGAAAATAAAATTAGGGATAGCACCAATAGCATGGACTAATGACGATATGCCCGATTTAGGGGCGGAAAACAGCTTTCAGCAATGCCTGAGTGAGATTGCCTTATCTGGATTTAAAGGAACTGAATTAGGAAACAAATTTCCAACAAAAACAAATGAGCTTAGAAGATATTTACGTGTGCGCAAACTTTCAATAGCAAATGCTTGGTTTTCAAGTTTTATTTTAACTAAACCCTACCAAGAAGTAGAAGCAGAATTTAGAAAAAAATGCAAATTCCTAAAATCTCTAGGTGCTAAGCGAATCGGCGTTAGCGAACAGAGTTATAGCATACAGGGCACGGATAAAGCAGTATTTGAAGAAAAGTACGTTATGAATGCTGATGAGTGGGCAACACTTACTAAGTGCCTAAACTGGCTTGGGGAAGTTGCTCAGGATGAATTTGACATTATATTAACATATCATCACCATATGGGGACAGTAATTCAAACAGAAGATGAGATAAATCAGCTGATGAGCTCAACCGATCAAACTAAAGTTTTTTTACTCTTTGATAGCGGGCATCTAGCCTATTGCAACGAAGACTATTTAAAAGTTCTACAAACCTACATTGACAGAATCAAGCATATTCATTTAAAGGATGTTAGGGTTGAAAAACTAAATGAAATTAAAGAAAACCATCTCTCTTTTCTAGCTGGCGTTCGAAAAGGTGCCTTTACTGTGCCAGGAGATGGATCAATAGATTTTGCGCCGATATTTGAAATCATATCTAAATCTAATTATGAAGGATGGATGATTGTTGAGGCTGAACAGGATCCTGACATTGCAAACCCATTTGAATTTGCTCTAACTGCTAGAAAATATATAAAAGATATTGCAAAAATTTAAATATACTTTCTATACATGTTGAACAAAAAAAGCACTTTGTTTTTAAATTATACACACCTACAAACTTTTAAAAACTCAAATAATTTAAGTTTTTTAGGTTTGTCTTAATCATAAATATTAAAATTTGGAGTTTTTTATGAGTGTTTTAAATATTGGAATTATTGGAGCTGGGCGCATAGGTAAAGTCCACGCAGAGTCTATTTCTAGGTTTGTTAGTGATGCAAGGATAAAATCGATAGCCGACCCGCTTATAGATCAAAAGGGAATTGAATGGGCAAAGAGCATTGGGATTTCAAATGTGTATAAGGATTACAAGGAAATCCTTAACGATGAAAATATAGACATAGTGTTGATATGCTCACCTACTGACACACATAGCCAAATTTCAATAGAAGCAATAACTAAAGGTAAGCACGTGTTTTGCGAAAAACCAGTCGACCATGATGTTGAAAGAATTAAAGCGGTCGTGGATGCATTGAGTGTAAATAGTCATATTAAGTATCAAGTAGGATTTAATAGAAGATTTGATCATAATTTTATGGCTACTAAATCGATTGTTGAAGCTGGAAAAATAGGGGATTTAAACATCTTAAAGATAACCTCTAGAGACCCAGCAGCCCCTCCTGTGTCATATATTAAAGTTTCTGGTGGAATATTTCTTGATATGACAATCCATGATTTTGACATGGTGCGTTTCATTTCTGATGCGGAGGCGCTTGAGGTTTATGCTACTGGCGGCGTCCTTGTAGATAAGGCCATAGGCGAAGCAGGCGATGTGGACACAGCGGTTGTAACTATTAAACTAAGCAATGGTGCAATTGCCGTTATCGATAATTGCAGAAGAGCAACATATGGCTACGATCAACGAATAGAAGCCTTTGGAAGTTTAGGACAGGTTTCAATATCGAATGACACAGATTCATCTGCAGTAATCAGTAATGCATCTGGTGTAACAGCAGAAAAACCTAAATTGTTTTTCTTGGAGCGATACACTGAGGCATACGTGCGTGAGATCTCGTCGTTCATAGAATCTGTGCGCACTAACTCAGCTGTGAGTGTTGGGATTATAGATGGTCTTAAGCCTGTGTTGATCGGTCTAGCTGCAAAAATGTCATTAATAGAAAATCGACCTGTTAAGCTCCTAGAGATTGAACAAAAATATGGATTATAATTCAGTGTCCGTGTCCGTGTCCGTCTTAATATGATCATTGCCTTTTCTGAATATAGCATGCTCTAATGCTATGACTATTGGTGGTGCTATGAGCACGCAAAAAACGAATTCGACTACAAAGTTAGCAATAAGAATTGTTGTCATCCACTCCCAACCAATTAATACAGATTCAGCTCCTAGGGCAAACTCCGTGCCATAATGAAATACCAATATCATGCCTAATACAAGACTTGTGTTGGTTACAACACCTATACCAGCTCCAATTCCATATGTAATAAGTTTGTTCATCCTAGGAAAATGCTTTTTAAGAGCTTCGACTATTAAGAATGTAACTACGCCAATTAGGAGACGTGGAGCAACTGAAATTAAGGGATTATAAAATGCTTGTGAGAGAAGAGTAGGTTTTATCATTGACCCAATAAAGCTGAGCAACCCAAACATCCCACCAGTTATTATTGCGCTTTTTATTCCCACAGTTTCTGCCGCTATAATTACAACTAGCACTGGTAGCACGGCAAGGGAAACCAACCCTATTTGCAAAGGAAAGACTACAAAAAGCAATATTACAGCAAGAAACAGACCGTTAATTGTTATGAATTGAGATTTTGAAATTTGATTTTTTTTAATTTTCATATGTGAAACAACCTTTTTATATCTTCTTTTATTACCTGTCTTGTTAGAAGAGCTGTAATGATTATTGTTGTTGCGCTTATAGTTAAGGTTACGATAGATGGTATAAGCATCGTTGCTGCGCTCCCACGAGAAATTGCTACAAAGAATGGGAAAACTCCTATTACAGCAACAGCTATCACGCTTATTGCTATATGCCCAGCAACCCTTATGTTGAACATTATATATACTGTTAAGACGATTATGCTACCAACCGAAATCGCTGGTATTACAAACTCATATATATATAAATTCTTTTTAACTATTTGTTCGATTGCTACAAAGAAAACAGTCAGTGAAATAGCGTTTGCAACTACTCTTGAGTTGAATCTGCGACTCTTTGTTATCGTTCCCTTAATGAAGAAATACAGATAGAGAAATCCTATCCCAACTAGTGCTGACCAAGCAATATTTGGTGTCAAAAAAACATTTAATACAACACTAACTGCCATAAGATTTAAAAACACAATCAAACTAACTAGCTCATATGGCATTAAAAAATGCGAACTTTTTTGTGGTAGAGGAGGATAAGCTCGCTCCAACCTTTTATATTCATTTGGATCGTTTTGAGAGCCGTAAAGTTTTTCTCCGCACAAAGGACATTTATCTGTTCGAAACACAATATTAACATTACAGTTATTACAAAGCATCATCGCCTCCTGATTGTAAATTCAATGAATAACAATTACATTTTACTTAGAACATATTTATAAATGACATCTAAGAAGGTTAACTAAAATACGAGTTTTTAGCGAGTTTTCAAACATGGTTTGCCGGTCAAAACCTCTTTACAGTATAATCGTAAAAGGTGATTATATTTATCCAAATACTATTTTACCGTTTAAGTAAACTGCATATTAGCGCACACTTTTAGACTGTTTCCAACGAATCCTGTATTTCTTTTAGTCTTTTGAGATACGTTGCATCAGGATCAGTTGGATTCTGGTTTTTGCAATTAGATGCCAGAATGTGACTGTTCATTGAGATGTGTTCACTTTGACGCACTAACCATATTATAAACAATTATAGTTCAAAAAGCAGTTTTAGAGATAGAATTTATAAAAGTTTTATAAAATTTTCGTTACTGTTCACACCACACCTGAATTAATTGTTATTGTTGATAAAGGCAAGACGCATTTCTTAAATTGCCATTTAAAAGAGCTTTTTCCACATATGAAACGCTTATTTCTGTGT
>JAITQU010000003.1 GCA_031288735.1 Christensenellaceae bacterium | reverse complement strand
CAATGCGCAATGCTTCCTTTCGAACATCCCGTTATTTTGATTACATTATTGAGTGACTGCCCATTGGATCGATAATAGAGAGCTTGCAGTCTCTTAAAGTACGAATCAATTTTTCTTATATTATGATATTCGCTGGCTAATTCCATTATTTCGTTCTCAGTAAAAACGTTCATTTCTATCAGTTCACACCTAAATTAATATAACAATTATATCATATTTACAAGTTAACAACAATTGCTCAATGCTTTGATTTGCCATTTTTAGTGCGATTCTAAAATAAGATTAGTATAAAATGTGATTTATTTTGATGTCGTAATGTTATCGACTATCTTAATTTTCTGGTATTGACTCCTAAAGACGGGTTTTATACACAAAGGTTGCAATTCTTATGAGATATACGAGGGGAAATTATGTTCTTTGACGGTCTGAAAATTTTCAATTTTCTGCGACAATTCATTTTACATTCTACACGGTCTGAAAATTTTCAATTTTCTGCGACAATTCATTTTACATTTTACACAAAACTTCAGCATGTAAATATAGAGGTAAATATCGTTGTTGAAATGCGTAAGTTTAGTATATAATGTTTATATATTATTCTTTAAAAAAAAGAACGTGATTTAATTTAAAATATTAAAATATTAAATCTTTCTTAACTTAGGTAAAATTAAAAATCTTCTACATACAATTTGAATTATCTTTTAAGTGTGTAAAAAGTGTCTATTTAATGATAAATAACTTTACTAATTTAGGTTTAAATAAAAACCTAAATTTAAAGACTACTAATCAAACAATGAAAATATCATTAAAGAAAATTGCCAGGTTTAAATTACAGTGAATTACTGTAGTTTTCTAAATAAAATAAATTGTGATTATTTTGTAACCATATAATTTTACTAACCTTATAGTTTGAAAAAATTTTTTAAGTTTAAAGGAGCATACACAATTGATTCTCGTTATTAAAAAAAATAGTGAAAAAAGACAGCTTGATAATTTGATCTCTTGGATTAAAAAGCTTGGATTAAAAATTAATTTAAGTACTGGTGAAAACTCAACGGTTCTTGGTATTGTTGGCGACACTTCTCTTGTTGATATTGATCTAATCCGATCATTAGACATTGTCGAGTCAGTAAAGCGAATTTCCGAACCATACAAAAAAGCTAACCGTAAATTCCATCCTGAAAACACAATAGTAAGTGTTGGTGATGCTAAATTTGGTGGACCACATTTCTCAGTAATTGCTGGGCCGTGTTCAGTTGAAAGCGAAGAGCAAATTATATCAATTGCAAAATCAGTAAAAGCCTCAGGAGCAACCGCAATTAGAGGCGGAGCATTCAAGCCTAGAACATCCCCATACGCTTTTCAGGGACTGCGTGCTGATGGAATAAGACTACTACTAATTGCAAGAGAGGAAACAAAACTTCCAATAGTAACAGAAATAATGAGTGTTACTCATCTTGATTTATTTAGGGATATTGATATCGTTCAGGTTGGCGCACGCAACATGCAAAACTTTGAATTATTAAAGGAGCTAGGCAGGATAAACAAACCAATTTTATTAAAACGTGGGCTAGCAAACACAATTGAAGAATGGTTAATGAGTGCTGAATATATCATGGCTGAAGGCAATGAACAAATCATTCTTTGTGAAAGAGGGATACGCACTTTTGAGCATTATACAAGAAACACGCTTGATCTTTCAGCGATCCCCCTTATGAAAGAATTAACTCATTTGCCAGTGATTGTTGATCCTTCACACGCTTCAGGGCTCTCCCGATTAGTCGAGCCACTTTCCTTAGCAGCAACCGGTGTAGGTAGTGATGGATTAATCATCGAGGTACATAACAATCCAGAGAAGGCGTTATGCGATGGCCCTCAATGCATTCGTCCCACGCAATTTGACACTCTTATGAAGCGTATAAATGTGATTTTGCCATTGACAGGAAAAAATAATATAGTATGAATATCGGAATAATAGGATTAGGATTGATCGGTGGTAGCTTTGGACGTGCTATTATTAAAAACACCGAGCATACTGTGTATGGGCATGACATTAACAGTGATAGTTTGCTCAAAGCACAAATGCTACCTGCCATTCATTATCAGTTAACAGATAAGGAATGTGCCATTCTCGATCTTTTAATCATCGCATTAACGCCAAAGCTTAGTGTTAGTGTAATGGAAGAATATCTACCAAAATTAAGTGAAAACACAATTGTCTTAGACATAGCTGGGAATAAAACAAAAATTGTTCTAGCAATGTGCGACGCCGCCATTAGATATCCAAATATTAATTTTGTTGCATCACATCCAATGGCAGGACGCGAATTTTCTGGTATTAACCACGCAATTGCTAGCTTGTTTGAAAAAGCCTCAGCGATTATTGTTCCGATAGAACATAATATTGCATCAGCAAACTTAGTTAAGCACTTTTTACTATCGCTTGGTTTTTCTGAGATCGTAATAAGTAGTGCAAAAACCCACGATAAGATAATATCATATACATCTCAGTTACCACACATTATTTCGTCTAGCTATATTAAATCGCCCACTGCCTTAAAGCATGATGGATTTTCAGCTGGAAGCTTTCGTGATATATCTAGGGTTGCAAAGCTCAATTCTAAAATGTGGACGGAATTGATGCTAGAAAATAAAGATAATATTTTGTTTGAGCTCGATTTTTTTATTAATAGTCTTTTAGAATACAAAGAGGCACTTGACACAAACGATGCTAACAAATTAGAATCACTCTTAGAAGAAGGTAATTCTATCAAAGAAATGATAGAAAAGGCTAGTAGAGAACATAAAAGAATATTGTGAGGATATATGTCAATAGAGATAAACAGAGTAGATATTGAATCTAGCCCATATGACTGTTTCTTAGGGAAAGGCTTACTTGATGAAATTGGAAGCCTTCTAATTGATATTCTACCATCAAAGCGAGTCTGTGTTATTACCGATCCTGAGGTAGATAAATATTATTCTAAAAAAGTTTTAAACTCACTTTCACTTGCTGGATTTAAGCCTGAAAAATATATCATTCCTGGCGGTGAACAATGCAAAAACTTATTGACCTATGAGGAAATATTAAATTTTTTAGCAAAACTACAGTTTAGTAGAAAGGATGCAATTTTGGCACTTGGTGGTGGTGTTGTCGGCGATATTTCTGGCTTTGTTAGCGCAACCTTTAAAAGAGGAGTGCCGTTTATTCAAATTCCTACATCACTACTCGCTATAATTGATTCATCGATAGGTGGAAAAACTGGCGTAAACTTAAGTTTTGGTAAAAACCTAGTTGGTGCTTTTTATCAACCAAAATTAGTAGTAGCCGACATTAATACACTATCAACACTTAGAGATACTGAAATTAAAAACGGCTATGGCGAGCTAATCAAGTATGCACTACTTGATGCAAAGCTTTGGAAAACCATAAAATCTGAAAAGAACTTAGTTAGTTCTAACATATTAAGTGCATGCATTTTGCAAAAAATTGAAATTGTTAAAAAAGACTGTCATGAAAGCGGTTTAAGAATGCTGTTAAACCTAGGACATACCTTGGGTCATGCAATAGAAAAGCTTTCATCTTTCAGCGTCCCGCACGGCTCTGCGGTTGCTACTGGTATCGCAATCATGGCAAGAATTTGTAATAATCAACATATTTTAAAAAATGAAGAATTTGATGATATTTTGTCTACACTTGAGTTTCACGGCTTTGAATCACACTCTAAATTTAGCACAGAGGCTCTTATAAGCCTTGCATTTGGTGACAAAAAGGCAGAAAATGATAGCATCTCTTTTATTGCCATTCACGGCATTGGGGATTGTCGGATCACAAAAATGTCAAAGCCTGATTTTTTGGAGTTTTGTTTATGCATGTAAAAATAACACCATCCTTTTTGTCTGGGCACATTGATATCCTGCCCTCAAAATCATATTTTCATCGAATATTGATTTGTTGCGCTCTATGCAAGGAAGAAACTCTAATACTCAGACATTCAGACTCGGATGATATAACTCATACAATATTATCTTTAAGATCAATTGGTGCAAAAATCGAAGACACTAAAGAAGGGTTTTTAGTAAGACCAGCGAATAAATCTATCTTTGATAGTGTGTTAAACGTAGGTGAAAGTGGGTCTACTCTTCGTTTCATGGTCCCACTTGTTTCGGCCCTTGGGCTTGGCGGTCAATTTATTACTAAAAGCGGCCTCGCAAAACGCCCCATGCTGGAGCTTTTAGAAGTTTTAGTGGAGCACTCAATTGATATTGTTTCTGAGTTTCCACTTAAAATTAGTGGAAAATTAACTCCTGGTGTCTATAATATTCGTGGTGACATTAGCTCTCAATTCATAACAGGGCTTCTCTTAGCTTTGCCACTTCTTGATGGTGACAGTGAAATTTTCATAAAAGGCACTACACAAAGCCAAAGTTATATTGATATAACACTAGAAATACTTAAAATATTTGGTATAATTATAAAGAAAACGAGTTCTGGCTACGCTGTTTTAGGAAATCAACAGTATAAATCCCCAAAAACTATTAGTGTTGAGGGCGATTGGTCAAATGCAGCTTTTTGGTTGGTTGCTGCTGCTATAAATGGTGATTTATATGTTGGAGGGCTAAATTACAAATCAACTCAGGGTGATAAACAAATTATTGATATACTTAAATGCGCAAATGGAAATATTAGCATTTCAGACAATTTAGTACATGCTTATAAATCAGAGTTGAAAGCGTTCTCCTGTGATGCCGCTGATTGCCCTGATCTAGTGCCAATACTTTCAATACTTGCTTCTTGTGCTAATGGCCAAAGTGTTATTAAAAATGTTGATCGACTTCGCTTTAAGGAGTGTGATCGAATTGAAGCTACCATATCTAATTTAAAAAAGCTTGGAATTAAAGCGGTTTATGATGGTGAGCTAAAAATAACTGGTGGAATTCCTAATAGTGGCAAATTAGAAGGCTTTAATGATCATAGAATGGTAATGAGTGCAGTAGTCTTGGGCCTATTGACAGAAGTTGAAATAACTGGTGCGGAGGCGCATAGAAAAAGTTATCCTGATTTTTTCAGTGTTTTTAAGAAAGTTGGAGGTTTATGTGATACTATCGAATAAAGGATTGAATTTAAAAATTTTCGGTGAATCACACAGCGAATATATCGGACTAAAATTATCTGGCATTGATAGTGGGATTAAAATTGATTTCGATAAATTGCAAAGTTATGTCAATAGACGAAAAAGCGTTAAAGCTAACTATTCAACAACGCGCATTGAGAGTGACAAATTAATAGTAAAAGGTGGCTTTGATAGGGATACTACTAATGGTCAATGTATTGAAATCGTAATCAAAAATGAAAACATTAGGTCTCACGACTATGAGAATCTACAAGCTATACCACGTCCATCACATGCTGACTATCCATATTATGTCAAAACGGGGGGAAAAGCGTGTATAGGTGGTGGAAAATTTTCAGGACGGATGACACTTCCCCTTGTAATAGGAGGTGGAATAGCAGTTCAAATTTTAGAAAGCTACAATATTAGTTTATACGCTCATATACTTGAAATCGGTGGAATTAAATCCTTTTCATTTAGTAAGGATAATATCACCATTGACTCTCTTTCTAAAATAAAAGATGATGCTATTCCTGTTCTAAGTTGTGAAGCAAAAGAGTCAATACTAGATGCCATAGCTAAAGCAAGTAGTAGTGCTAACTCATTAGGTGGAATAGTTGAGGTCGTAGCGTTTGGTGTACCTGTTGGAATTGGTGATGCGCTCTTTGATGGCTTCGAATCATGCGCTAGCGCCATTTTATTTGGTATTCCTGCAGTAAAAGGCGTTGAGTTTGGAGCTGGCTTTGATATATCTCGCATGCCTGGTGATAAGGCAAACGATTGTTATCAAATTCTAGATGGGAAAATAGTCACAAAAACAAACAATTGTGGTGGGATAGTAGGTGGAATGACTAATGGAATGCCAATAATAGTAAGAGCTGCCTTTAAACCCACACCATCAATAGGAATGATTCAAAATAGCGTTGACCTTAAAACAATGAAAGAAGTTACACTAAAAATCGAAGGCCGACATGATACGTGCTTCCTCCCTCGCGCGGTGGTTGCGGTTGAAGCCGCCATTGCGCTCTCAATATTAGATACAATGAAATGCTCAAGCATTAAGGAGTAAAAAATGTCAGATATCTCAAAAAGCCGTGATCAGATTGATAAAATCGATGATGAAATTGCTAAACTTTATAATAAACGCATGCAATTAGTAAAGGAAATTGGGCAGGACAAATCTCGCTCAAATGTTAACGTGTTTGATGGTAACCGAGAAAAAGCCATTATTAACCGTGTTGCAAAATTGGTAGCAGAAGACGTGCAGTTATATACAAAACAGGTTTATATGACACTCTTTGATACATCAAAGGCCTATCAAAGTAGGTTTGTGTCTCACGACTCTGATCTTGGATCTAGGTTACGAACCGCACTTAATTCTAATCAGAAATTCCCTGATTTTGCAAACGTTGCCTGTCAAGGTGTAGAGGGATCCTATTCAAGCATCGCCGCTGAAAAATTATTTGCAATCTCAGACATTACATATTTCAAAAATTTTGATGGCGTTTTTAATGCTGTTGAGTCAGGGTTATGTGAGTATGGTGTTCTCCCTATTGAAAACAGCACAGCTGGCTCAGTAAATGCCGTATACGACCTTATGCGAAAGCATAATTTCTATATCTTTAAAAGCATTAAGTTGCCAGTGAGACATAGTTTGCTTGCTAAAAAAGGCATTAATATTAGTGATATTAAGGAAATATTTTCTCATGAACAGGCATTAGCTCAGTGCAATGAATATCTCAAAAAATTTAAAAACACAAAAATTACCATTTGCGACAACACAGCGATTGCTGCTAAAATTGCAATAGAGTCTACTTCCTTTGATGTTGCTGCAATTGCCGCACCCCGTTGCGCAGAATTGTATGGACTTTCCACTATTGAAAACGACATTCAGGATAATGATAATAATTTCACTAGATTCATTTGCATATCCAAAAGACTTGTTATTTTTCCAGGCTCTAATAAAATTAGCATAATGGTCAATCTACAGCATGAACCTGGTAGTTTGAATCGTCTACTTTCAAAGTTTACTGCAATAGGACTAAATCTTACTAAACTTGAATCACGTCCTATGACAAATACTGACTTTGAGTTTCTATTCTATTTTGACTTTGAAGGTGTAATCGAAAACATAGAGGTTCAAAATTTAATAGTTGAACTTGATAGTCGCCAAGAAAATTTCGTGTTCTTAGGATGCTACAGTGAAATCTAATAGCAGTCATATTGAAAGAAGCAAATTTTTCTTAATTGGAAATCCACTTGGGCACAGTTTTTCACCAATGATACACAATGCCTTCGGATACGATTACGAAACTTTAGAATTGACTAAAGATGAGATTGTCTCCTTTATTGCCTCAAACAAATATGATGGCTTTAATGTCACAATACCCTACAAAATAGAGATCATTAAATACCTAGATAGTCTCGATCAGTCAGCAATAGATGCAGGGAGTGTCAATACTGTCGTGAGACGTAAAAATTCTCTTATAGGATATAATACAGACGTTAAAGGCATGCGCTATATGTTAAATCAAGCGTCAATATCACTATTCGGGGAGAAAGTACTCATTTTGGGTAGTGGTGGAACTGCAAAAACTGCTATTAGTCTTGCAAGTAACATGGGCGCAAGGGAAATAGTTATAGTAGGCAGAAATAGCGAAAATAATTACTCCAATCTTAATCTCAACTACGATGCTGACATAATCATAAACGCAACTCCTGTAGGCATGTTTCCAAAAAACGACGAAAGACTAATAGACATAACACCGTTTTCTAAACTAAATGGTGTAGTTGAGGTAATATATAACCCACGAATAACTGATTTGCTTTTTCAGGCAAAAGAGCTAAAAATAAAACACACACATGGCTTACGCATGCTAGTAGCACAGGCAAAATACGCAAGAGACATTTTTTTAGACATAACCGATTGTGATAGCGTAATCGAAAAAGTGTATTCGAGCATTTTATCTAAAACATTAAATATTGTTCTCATCGGCATGCCGTCATCTGGCAAAACATATGTTGGAGAACACCTAGCAAAAGTTCTAAACAGACCTTTTTATGACAGCGATGCTCTCTCAGTTGATAAAATGGGTGTGTCTATACCATATGCATTTGAAACCTTTGGCGAATCGTATTTTCGACAGGTTGAACATGAAGTTTGTTGCGGCCTAGGTAAAAAGCAAGGTAATGTGATATCAGTGGGCGGTGGTGCCGTCTTTAATGGAAATTGCTATCATTCACTAAAACAAAATGGAATAATAGTGCATTTAGTTAGAGATCTTAATCTTACAGATTTTTCTGGCAGACCTCTTCTTACAGATATTGACGCTCTTGGAAAACTTTTTTTAAAAAGATTTCCACTATACAATTCGATGTCTGACTTTTCTGTTTCAAATAACGGATTACTCATAGACACCACATCTGAGATAATCAATAAATTTAATAATCTAACTAAGTGACGTACTCCCGCCGACCAACTCCTACGGCGTTTGATGCGGGTCTTCTTTAGAACTCCCACTTACGGCAGGATGTTTTAGAAGCTATCCCCGCGTCTCACGGTTCGATGTAATGCGCTATGAGGTGAGTAATCGAAGACCTTTGACGAATGATTATTACTATCCAAGTCCCATCGAAAATCAGACCTCCCTTATATGCACTGATTCTATCACAAATTATCCAAAGTGTCAATACAGGAGGGGCGAACAAGGTGTGTCTTCATCTCACCACCTATAGAGGCGGGATACTTTTCACAAATAAGGTTAAAAATTTAAGTATTTATTTAACTAGTGTTTTTTACTTTAAATACAAAAAGCCAAAAATATTTAATAGAGGCCCCTATGATTGATAAGAAAACAGAGCAAAATCACACAAATAAAAACATTTTAGTAATTCACGGACC
Organism: Christensenellaceae bacterium; assembly: GCA_031288735.1. GTDB lineage: Bacteria > Bacillota > Clostridia > Christensenellales > DTU072 > JAITQU01. Next base: position 14,414 of record JAITQU010000003.1, on the reverse strand, counting down.
CAACCTAAATATGTTAGGGATTAGAGAGCCTGGTATCTATGGAAACTCAACACTAGCTGATCTTGAAAATTATATTAAAGAGGAAGGGAATAAACTTTCACTTTCCACAACATTTTTTCAATCAAACCATGAAGGTGCTATTGTAGATGCTATCCAAGAAGGGTTTTCTAAATTTGATGGTATTATTATAAATGCTGGCGCATATACACACACAAGCATTGCGATTTTAGATAGTCTCAAGGCTGTAGACATCCCTACCATCGAGGTTCACCTGTCTGACATTTCAAATCGCGAATTCTTTCGAAAGTTTAGTTATATATCTTTTATTGCTAAGAAAACTATTTATGGAATGGGATTTCTAGGCTATAAAAAAGCATTGGAGTACTTTTCAATCTAATTTCTCAAAACCTAGAAAATATGTACTAATTTGTGTAAATAGAAAAGAGATAGTTTGTAGTCTCTTATTTCAATTTCTTTTTTTTGCTTTTCTTTTTTTTAGTTATCTTTAAAGATCCTTTCATCTAAAATTCTATCTAGATGATAAATTTTTATTTCTTCGAGTTTTTAAAACCCATCAGCTTTACTTATTAATGGTTCGACCGTCAAAATGTAAATTTAGATTATTGTGTTATTCTAATGATGTGAAAATTGTTTTATAGACATAATTAGCGAGGCTTATGCGGAAATTAACGTAAAATGCTGCAGTTTTCCTCATCAGCGAAGGGGTTTTTTGATTTATATTGTAACGTATGTGTTTTGACGGTCTTGCCATTAGTTTAAATGTAATTTAGTTTTTAGATGGAAAGGGCCAAAGGGACGAAAGGAAATAATCTCAACTTAAAGATGATTTATTTAATATTGACAGTTAGGCCCTAAATGATTTAAAATAAGTACATTGAATAGGAATTTTGATTTTTAAAAATTTTCAGTTTGTTTTAAGTTTAATTGTCTAATGCTTTACAAAATGATAGTTTTTTTGCGTTAAACTTGCTTTTAAAATATATTTTAGTTTAATTTTGTACCATTTTATTGATTCTCCTTTTTTCAGTTTTGACATAAAAAACCAAAACAAGAAAAATAAATATTGAATTAGATAAAATTATTGTTAAAAACATGTGATTCTTTGCTTTTAGAAGGTGCTCTATGAAATCGACTAATACCTTGAAAAACGTTTCTTGCTTTGATGGCTTACCAAAACCAAAGTGGTTTTTTTTAACCTTTGTCTTTACTTCTATTCTTTTTTTCCTAATAGTCTCGCTAATGTTTTTTAACTCTCAGAACGGACTAACAGGCGCACTAGCTGAGGAATCAAATACTATTTATGATGGAGACAACAATCCGATAACCTTGCCAAGTCAATCTATTAAGCCAAATAAAAATCAATATATTTTAAAGGTTACATTTGAGGTTAATTCAACACTTGACGATTGGACTCAAAGCCAAATTTTTGAATATTCTGATAATGGGGGGCTTTTCTTTACTAAAATCACTACTATTCAAACTACTATTAGCTCATTTTACTCCTTTGATACAACATTTAGAGATATACTCCAAAGTGAGACATTTAATAGTGTTAAATATCCGCTCTATACAACAGATGGTCGCATCCCGACAATAGTTTTTAATGGTTCAATTAGGAGCACAACATCTGGCATCCACGTTCAGTTTGTCGAAGGGAAGAAATACTACTTAACTGGACAGATTGGTTTTGTTGGAAACTACCATGAAAGTGTTTTTGGCATAAGCTTTTACAATTCTTCTCTTACTGTCCCAAACTCTGCTAGTGTTGAGGGATCTCTTCTCAATTCAGCAACTCAGATAGGAGTACAAAAATACACCCTGTACTCCGATCTAACGGCGGGATTTGGTAATGAATTTGGCTCAAGTGCTGGTGTTGGTGTTGCCTCACAAGACTTATATCGAGCTTCACCACTTTTTAACATTAGAGGTGGAGTTGATTTTAAAATTTATGGTGGCATAGTCGGTAATGGGAATGTATCTCAATCTACAATAAAATATCCAACTATCAATATTTCAGAATATCCTAAAATTGACAGTAGTGGCGTTAGCGAATCTCTTAGAAGTATTATTGTAATAGAAGACTCAGCTCAAGTGTATAACATTACTGACAAGGAAACTATTAGTATTTTGGGAGTTGGTGATGTAATTGTACTAAAAGGCGGAATTGTTGAGAGAACAGGCCCTGGGAGTGTTGTATCATCGATTGGGCAATCAATATACAAGGATGTAAATTTCTATTTAATGGGCGGGACACTTAAAAATGAAGGTGGCACTGCTATTAGCTTAGGAACTGAAGACAACTTAGGTACAAATGTCGAAGGTGGATATGTTATCATTACTAGCGGATATCTTGAATCTGGAACAATGGGAGCGTCCGAACCTATTGTTAAGGTTGGTAGTGAAGTTAAGTTTATTATGACTGGCGGCACGCTTGAAAACAAATCCAATCTCGGTAGGGGACTAGTTAACTCAGATGCAAGAACTCTAGACATTCTTGGAGGGCAAATAATAACAAATTCAAGTCAAGCAAGTGTCCAAAACGAAGGGAGCGGGACGATCAAGATTGGGGCAGGAGCTTTCATTACCAATAATGGATTAGGTTACACCATTTTCAATAATCAGAGTGGTGTTTTTGAAATAAACACTGATGCTATCATAAATGGTGAAATTAATGATCTACCTAGTTCAGGAAGCTTTTTTTTAGTTAACATTGTATCTGACACTCCCCACGCATCATTATTAATAGAAGATTACACAGACTACGTCAATTATACAGACATTAATATCTTAAAAACTAAATTAATACCTAGTAATCAAGACTATACGTTGCATTTTGACATTGACAATAAAAAAATCTATGCATTGATAAAAATTAAAGCAAAGATATTTACTACAGAGCCTTCATTAGAAACTGGTGAGTATTTCACTTGGGAAGAATTTGTCGTTCCTCTTTCATCAAAATATCCAGCTATACATAAGGATCAATTAAACAATTACTTATACAAGGGATTTACAGCTCACTACACTGCTATAGATCCCAAGTCACAGTTACAAAGTCTTAACATCAATATAGATACTGATTCAATAAAATACACTATTCCACACGTAGTCGACTGCTATTTAACGTTAAGTGAGCAAACTGTAACAACTAGAAAATTAACTATCAATCTATCTAGCATTGCAACTCTACCTAATATAGACGAAAACGTATCTATCACATACAAAAATAATTGGGCTATCGTCTATGCTGGTCAATTTGATTCGAGTCTTAAAAGTAATGTTGATGATTTAGCCAACCCTTTAAACATTAACTATGAATTTGTTTGGTATAAGATAAACAATGGCGTTATGTCGGAAGTGCCTATGCAGAATATTAAGATGTTTATTATTGAAAATTTTGTTGAACGACATCAATCTTACTCACTAATACTAGGAAACGTAACAGATTCAGGAGAGTATGTATTACAAAGTAAAACTAGCCTTAGAAGATATGGTGAGGATTTTGAATCAATAACTCTAAATTATGTTTATGCTGAAATCCTTCCAGTTTCAATTGATAGTGCAGATATTAAGTATAAGCATAGCGATGATCCTTCAAGTAATTATATTAACACCAGTCTCACCGATAGAATAGCTAACTTCACACCATTTACTCTATCTTTTTTGATAAAAACTAATGATTATACCTTAAAAGAATTAAGTTATTCACACTCATCACTTCCTATCATTAGGCCTGCTGATTATACAGTAACTCACGAACGAAATATATATTCTGGCATTGCAAAGGCGATTGTAAGATTTAGTGATAACTTTGTTATGCCAGACGGTTCAAGCTTAAAAGAGGTAACGTTTCAAATAGTTAATGATCCGATTGAAAGCTTAGAAGTTATATATTTAGATAACGAAAGTAAAAACAACTTTAAACGAGTATATAACGCTTACGAATATTTAAGTCTTGATGGGATAAAACTTATAGCACACTATAAGGACGGCTCACCACGCGAGATTGATCCTAAAAATTACGAGATTTTCTATCTGCGATACACGCCTGATCAAAATTCGGTGGATTATTTATCAAAGGACGGTTTCTTTGCTATAAACGAATCAAACGCTACTGTAAAATTTGTTTATCTTGATGAAAGTATTATTTTCCCTTCAATAGAAACTGATTTACCACTAGTTGTAAAAAAACTTGAAACTGGTGTTTACATGCATATACCAGAAGAGGAGGCCCTTCAAAATGTTCCTCTAATTACTTTTGCTCATAATCCAAACTATATTCCAGGAAACTGGCATTTTGAACATGAAATTATTAGAATGTCTACTATGTATCATTGGTCTTTTATCCCAAATGATGAAGTTAATTATGTTAGCACGCTTAATGCGAGCATTTATATTAAAGTTTATGATGCTTTCGACCCTTATTATATCAAAGCTGAATTTAAAAATGATACCTATTATAAATTTAGTGCATACGACATATTTTCTATAAATAGTGTAAGTGTAATGCTCTATTTTCAAGACGAATACTATGAACCCTATGATGTCACTAGTGCTTCTAGAATACTGTACTATCATGGCAAATCAAAATCTGCTCAAGTAGTTCAAAACACTTTTCAAGCGATGAACGAAAACCAACTTAATTTAGCTGAGGATAGTTGCTTTTTAGCTAATGATAACTTCATCGTTTTCATGTTTATACCATATAACATACGTGAACTAGATTATATGACACCTCTCTTTTTTGCATTAATGCTACAAGAACCTGTGTCTAAGGCAGTGCCAAATACTCAACTAACTATTCCAGATAGGATCTACACAATCAATAGACTAAATACGTTAATTAACCCCAATTTATTAGTTTATTGGAATGTTGAGTGGATACAGGGTGTAGACTCATTGGAATATCCCTTGCCTGGAACAAACTATTATTTTTACAGTTTTCTGCCAAAGGACTCAGCGAATTTTGATACCGCTCAAGCTGAAATTTGGTTAACTGGCTTACCATTAACAGTAAGTAGCATAGAAATTGTAAACTACACTCAAATTAAAAGTTTTATGGCGGGTGACATACTCCCAAATTTAGATAGTTTGGTATCTGATGGAATTATATTTAAAATACATTTTAACGATGGAAGCTCAAAAACCGCATCTAGTAGTGATGTTATTTTCGAATATGCACCAATATATCCTGAGGACGCAACTGAAAACATTAATTTCATTGGACGTCATACATATTTTGTCGTTAGTTCAACATCTAATGAAGACGTTAAAATAAATTTTCCAATTATTATTACTATGCAAAGCTATGCAGAAATTAATATAGTTTCACCTACTCTAATTGATGGAAAGACAGTCTACGATGGCTTAAATAAAATGCCAAAAGCTACTAGTGATTCAATTAACGAAACTACGAGTAATTATGATGGCAGTGGCCTTGTCGTAAATTATTATCTATCTGATGCTAGTGGTAATTTCTCATACGGTAGGGGTGTGGAAAGAAAAACATACAGATTATTAAGTGACAATGAGCTAATTATTAAAAATGTAGGCTCATATGAAGTAATTTTTTTCTATATAGGTGATGCTGATTACTATACGATACCTCAATTAGATTTTGTTTCGTTTGAGATTATAGAATACGATCCGTGGGGTGAATTTTACAACCATGTATCTTCCCCACCAATTCTAAGCTCATCTACTCATCCTAACGGTGATGGGTATTGGGATAGAGCTAATCTTCCAAAACTGTTTTCACCCATTTCCTTTTCTAGTAGTGATCAGACAATAATAAATGCTGAAGATGGTGGAAACTTTTACTGGTCTCTAAATTCTCGCATTGAGACTGCGTTTAATTTGAACTTAAATGTAAATTCTGATGTTGTTGAGTACACATGGCATTGGGAAAAACAAAACTACAAGTCTCAATCTGGCGTTTTAAGTTTGACTGTTTATAAAAACGAGCTTAAAAAACTTTATGCAAAATTTTCAAACAATTCAAAAAAATACAAAGCTTTAGATATAATTAATATCGACACGGATGGTATCCTCGTTTATGGAATTTATGATGACGGTGAGAAATATTTATTACCATCCAATGTTTTTTTGATAGTATACAATGGTGGCTATTTAGATGGAACTTTAGATGAGATAAATAATAGTGGATATTTTGGTGGAACCGTCCCAAAAGATTCAATTGATTATCGATTTTTAAGAGGCGATCACGAAATGATTAGTATAATTCCTGCTGGTGTAATTTCTACAAAAGGAGTTTTACATTTTTCGATGTTTGTAGAGGTTGAACAACTAGATTTTGACATTCCAATTTTTGAAGACATTGATGTTAAGTTTTCTGGTAATGTTCACGAGGTTAGAGCCAATCATGATCCAAGACTAGTCTCTAAATATTATACATATGCTTGTTCTCTTGATAATCTAGCTCCAGGTGTGGGAGCTTATGAGCACCAAGGCAGTAGCATAAACGATCCGTTTAGAGGTTGGTATCTTCCATATACACCTATTTCTGAGGTTGGTGCATATAAAATTCTTGCGACATTTGACATATTAGATGAAAATACTAAAAGAGATTACAAAGAGCTCAAAGCTATGATAATGACCTTCTCGATCAAATTAGATATTACCCCTAATGTATCAATAAATCAAAATAGCTTAAATGAAACCCCTTATTATCTTGGCGACAAAATCCCAGAAAACATTCTTGATTACATAAACGAAAATGAATCATCTTTCATGTTCGGATCTACATTAGTTCCTGGAGTTTTTACGCTTAAAGCTACGCATTTCACGGTTGCAGGTGTACAAGAAAATTTGTATAGTATTGATTACGCTTGGCTGTGGACTCCCTCACACGCACAGATTCCTGATGATGAGGATGGTAATACGTTTTATACAAAATATATTTCAGTAGAAGGATTCTGTTCATTAAAAGTAATTCCTTTTAGAGTTTTATCGGTTATTTTTGTAAACTATTCAAAGATAAAGGCGGGGGATAGTGTTGCTAGTCAAATCTACAAAGTATTCATAGATGCTGATGATTATTCTCTCTCTAGAGACGTAAATTGGACAGCAAATGTCGATACATTTGAGCTTGGTTTGAACGAGGTAACTATTTCCTACAATTTTGACCCTACATTAAATTTACCTAGCGTAAATAGGACGTTTGTTTTCAATTTAAACTTAAGTCAAATTCAATATCGATATGAATATATAAATGTAGAGCTAGGATATAATGGCGAGGCTTATACTGCATTTTCATATGCTAATCAAGTTTTGATTGATTATTATGAGGATTTTCCTTTTTATGAGATTAGTTTTGCCTCGCCGGATAAACCAGATGACTTTCTTTATGACGAACTAAACGATCTTTTCGACACAATCCATACTTGTTACCGAAAAGAATTTGTTATCAGGATAACTCGTAATTATTATGAACCATTAATTCTAAATGCAACATTTAGTAGGTTCATTGAAATACTTCTTTCCGAACCTGTGCCAACTCTTGATGAACCTAGCTTTAAAGTTTTTAGCCCCGATGGGCCCGGGTCAGATTTCCTTGAAGTTGTTCCTCTATTTCCTAATAACGTTGAATTTCTTGGTTGGACGATAGGCGCAAGGCCTGGAAATACAGGGGTTGTTCAAGTAACAGATAGCAGTGGTGCCTTGCTTTTTGAATGGACTGATGAATTCTTTGTGGAATCAGAGATAATCTTTTTTGCGTGGGAGGCGGGAAAATATAAAAACATAAAGTTTGATCCGAACACAAAAAATGTCGATGATGCAGAACCTTTTTATGACATACGAATTCGACGTGGCAAATCAATAATGCTACCAACATCAGCTTGGGATACAGCTTCTTCTGTCTCTAATCTTTATATTTTAGGATGGACTTTAATTGAAGGCGGCACTGAAGCAGAATTTTTTGCTAATGACTGGTTTTCCGTTGACTTTTCTGATGGGGATACAGTTTTGTATGCTATATGGGGAGATGCCACCTACGATGTTGAATTTGATTTAGGTGGTGGTTCTTTTGATAGCGATATTTCTTTTGATAGTTATATTGGCATAATGTCAGGAGACTCAAAGCTAGGCCTACCAATTAGTGTCAGAAGATCATTATATTCATTTGCAGGTTGGAGCTACACAGATGATCGGGGCGTGTTTCAAACTGTCGATTACAGTGGTGAATTAGATCAGTTAAATACCAGTGGTTACTTGGATTTTACTTTCTTCGATATTGGGTTTGAAAATGGTGCTAACGTTATAATTAATTTAAGTGCAATTTGGATTGAAAATACATATTCAATTACATTTGAGCCAAACGGTGCCAATAATGGGGTGATGTCTGATTTCATACTTAAAGCCTCTCAGCTTGCTGTTTCTTTCCCAAACAACGCTTTCAAGTATACAGGTCATCACTTTATCGGATGGGCACTCACAGAAGTACCTACTAGCGATGATGATATCTTTGATGGATATTCACAATTCTTTGCTGAAATCGAATCAGTGTTTTCTCTCACCCCTGGAATTTATAATTATTCTCTTTCTCTATATGCTATTTGGGGCGCAAATACATACTCGGTTGATTTTTTCTCTGTGCCTCAAGATTCATTTGGATTTATGTCACCGATGATCTTAACCTATGGTATTGAAAAAACACTTACTCTAAATAATTTTACGAGAAAGGATTATTTGTTTTTAGGATGGTCTTTAGGTAATACCACACAGGTTACTTATTTAGACGGGGCTAATGTTAAAGACCTTGCTATCCGAGAAGGTCAAATTATATCTCTTTATGCTGTGTGGGAAACCCTTATATATACTGTAACCTTTAATGCAAATGGTGGTAATGGCAGTATGCAAAAACATGCCTTTACTGTCGATGATGGCGATAAACTACCAAAAAATTCATATACACGCGCTGGCTATCAATTCATAGGCTGGTCTGTAGGTTCTAGACAAGAATTTGTAGATATTGATGATGAAAAAGAACACAATCTTTTAACTGGTGTTTTCCCATCGCAAAGCGTTCTTTTGTATGCCGTATGGAGTGCATTAACTTATGAGTTTAACTATGTAAAAGGCGTTAATAATGCGACTGGGAATATGGAACTGTCTTTGCTCAGTTATTTAGACGTTCTATCACAATGCGGATATCATGTTACTGGCTATGTTTTTACTGGCTGGATAAGCACATTTAATAATGAATCACATAGTTCTATCTTTCGAGCTGGGCATTCAATAATTGAAATAATCGAATATTTTGAATTAGAGTATGATAATTCGAATTCAAGACCACAGATCACTATGACTGCGACTTGGTCAGCTGTTGATTATTTTGTGATTTTTGACTTAAACGGTAGTGGCGTTAGTGGTGCTATGAACGAGCAACCCCTTTCATACGATGCGCCTGAGAATTTAAATCCCAATACGTTTAGTAGATTAGGTTATGTTTTTACCAGCTGGAACACGCAAGCTAATGGCGATGGTGTAGACTACTCCTACAATGAAGAGGTTTTAAATCTTTCCTCAGGAGCAAATGCAAGAGTTAGACTATATGCACAATGGACACCAATCACATATTTTATACATTTCAATCTAGATGGTGGAAATCTTGATGGTGATACTGAGAGCTTTTCTTTAGAAGTGACCTTTGACGAATTTGTACACCTGCCAACTCTACAAAAGACTGGATTCATATTTCAAAACTGGTTAACTGGCACAATTGACGGACCTAGTACAGATCCAATAGCACTAAACGGAACTAAAATTAATCTTGCAAATAATCAGGGAGACGAAATATATCTTTTTGCAAACTTTTATGATCCAACGTCACTTAGTAATCTATTTGGTGTTGTGTATAACTTAAATAGTGGAGAGGGAGAAGCCAACGCTCAAACAGGTCCTACTGGTAGTGAAATTGTACTATTAAATGGTGACACAATTTCACGCTTAGGTTTTACATTCTTAGGGTGGCACACTAATAAAGATTCGAAATTTGCAGACACTGTAAATTATCCAATTAATCCTGGAAGCTCTACGACTTTTTCGTACACAATTACAAACTCTTTAGTAATATTGTATGCAATTTGGGAGCAAGTTAATTATACTGTAATCATATACCTAGATGAAACCTACCAAAATTATGTTACGCGCACTGTCCAATACTACGCTCAATATGATTTTTCAAACGTACAAACTAGTAGAACTGGATACACATTTTCTGGTTATACTAATGTGGCTGACTCTGTAAATTTCTCAGTTTCTGGTGTTTATTCAAAAACAAGCGACCTAGCGATTAAAGCAACATGGATCGTTCATGTGTTTTCAATCGTGTTTGATTCTAATGGCGGCTCAGGATCAATGTCACCCCTTCTTGATGTTGAATATGGATCTCACACTACATTAACTGCTAATAATGGACAAATTTATAGAACAGGCTATACGTTTAATGGTTGGAATGAAACTAGAAATGGTAATGGAACTAACTATGCCGATTCTAGTTCTGCAATAATATCCTCTAATAATAATGCAGTAATAACAATTTTTGCTAGATGGACACCTGTTTCCTACAATGTTATATTTAATCAAAACAGCGGGCTTGGAGATATGCAATCGCAAACGCTTATCTATGATACAGAAAGTTTCCTTTCTCAAAACGTGTTTGAAAAAGTGGGCTACTTATTTTATGGATGGAATTCCTTAGCAAACGGAATGGGTATTAACTTTAACGATCAGCAAGCTGTAATTAATCTTAGTGCTATTTCTAGTGATTATCACCTTTTTGCAAAATGGATGCCAATTTCGTACAACATTGTGTTCAATGCAAATAGCGGTAATGGTGTCATGGATACTCAGACTGTTATCTACGACAATGAAAGTCAACTTTATGAAAACACATTCATAAAAACTGGATTTAGCTTCAGTTACTGGATAAATGGTAGCGAAATCTATTACGATAATGCATCTATTTTTAATCTTACTGCAACTGCTAATGAAGAGATAATATTAAATGCAGTGTGGGATGAAAACTCATATTCTATTTTGTTTGATCCAAACGGTGGTAGTGCTACAATGCCTACGCAAGGCCCATTACTCTACACAGAAATAGTAACACTAAATAGTAATCTTTTCTATAGAGATGGTTATCAATTTTCTGGCTGGTCATTAAACCGTGATCATATCGACTACCTCGATGGTTCTAATATTGGTAGTGGTTTATCAAGTGTAGATGATGCGGTGGTTTCCCTGTTTGCTATATGGACTCCAAAAACATATGAGATTAAATACTTCCCTAATTTTGGAACGGGAACCACAGTTATTTTCAATGCAACATACGACTTAGAATTCATGATTAAAGCCATTGAAGAAATTGGAATGGAAAGAGCTGGTTATGAATTTTTGAGCTGGAACTCTAGCATTAATGGCCACGGAAATGCTTATTATGCTGGGAGTTTAGAGTTAAACCTAACGACTGAAGCAAATTTCAATCTATATGCGCAATGGACACCTAAGGTCTTTAAGATTCAGTTTGTTGCAAACGATGGATCTAACTTAGTTACTGAGCAAAACGCAATATTTGATTCTAATATTGTACTTTCTGAAAACAGATTCATTAGATATTCATATTTCTTTACTAATTGGAGTGATAATAGTGATGGCACAGGTGTGTCGTATTTGGATGAATATGAATTCAAAATGGAAAAGGATGCTGACATCATACTTTATGCTCAGTGGAGTTTGATATCTTATGAAATATTCTATGATAAAAACGCTATGGAAGGTGTCACAATTAATGGTGAACAGATGACTAACTCTAAGCATACTTATGGCATTGTCAGACCATTAACCGTATCAACCTATACGCGAAGTGGCTATAGTTTGATAGGATGGTCTCTTGATTTTGGTGATAATGCTGAGGTTCATTATCCTCTACAATATTCTAGATCAGATATGACAATAACTAACAATGATGAAGTCACTCTCTATGCTGTTTGGAGGATCAACACATATACTATTACTTTTATAGGAAATGGTACAATCACGGCAATTCCTACTGCTATCTGTGAATATAATTCAGTTATCACTAGTCCTGTCATCCCTAACACAACCGATAATATTCCGTTGCGACCTGGCTTTGTCTTTAATTTCTGGAGCGAAAATAATGACGAAAATATTGACACGGATACTGCTTTCGAATTTGGTGGATTAATGCCAGCGCACGACATGGTGCTTTATGCAAAATGGACAAAGACTGATATTAAATACACAATTGTATTTGAGACCGATGGCGGACAATACGCTGTGCCATCTGTCACATTATCATTCGATGAAGAAATTCCGATAATTGCTGATCCAATAAAGACAGGCTATGATTTTGTTGGCTGGTTTAGAGTTGACGAGTCCGACCCGTATGTGCTTTCAAAAATGCCAGCATTAAGTTTCACACTGACTGCTAAATGGTCAGAGGCCATATACTCTGTAAGATTTGAATCTTATGGTGGTGGTAATTTCCCAGATGTTGTTGGTCGGTATAATTTAGGTACCTTTGATGTTGATACTCTAATCCCTACGAGATTTGGCTACGAATTTTCTGGATGGTTTTCTGATAGTGAATTCCTAAACAAGGTTGAAGGCATTCAAACAATTGATTTTGACGTTTCAACTATCTTTGCAAAATGGGATAAGCAAAAAATTGAAATTTCATTTGATCTAAATTACGACACAGGTATTTCAGATTCGCCAAAAATATATGAGCTTGAAATAGGTAGTGTATTCCCAAATCCAGTTGTTGCCCGTGATGGTTATATATTCTCAGGTTGGTACTTAAACAAAAATCTTTCTAATCCTAACACATATGAAGAAGTTCCTGACAAAGCTGTAACCTTATACGCTGGGTGGACAATTATTCCTAAAGAAAAGGGAATGGAAGCTTGGATTCTTGTCTTGATAATCACTCTTGCTATAATTCTTATAAGCTGCATCATTGTTGGAATAGTCATGATTAAAAAACGTGATAAGATGTGGCAGCACCGCAAGTAATTAAAATACTAATACTGTTTTAACAAAGGAATCGCACTTTAAAATTTCATAAATTTGTTGTATGCTAGACGTAATCATTATTCATTAGGACAGCATATGTTTAAGTTTACTGCAGACCGGAAGAACGAATTAAAACGAGCTAAAGAAGAGAAAGTGACCGATATAGCATACTATAAGCGAATTGGCCGTATATTTTCGATCAATATGGATGAGCCATAAAGAAATTATTAAACTCACAGGGTTTACTAAAGGTAGTGTTTGTCGTTTGTGTTCAAATTATAGGACTGGCGGATTAGTAGCATGCAATCTAAATACTGCCCAAACCACGAAGGAAATAACCGATTTATCTCGTGCAGAAGAAAAGAATGCCCTTGATAGTTTATCAGCGATGTCTGCAAATGGTAAATTCCTACGTGTAGAAGAAATAGCACAACGCTACTATGAGTTAACAGGCATCACCTATAAAAACACAGGTTTCTACAGGATATTAAAACGACATAAGTGGCGCAAAGTAAAACAACGAGGACAGCCTCCCAAAAAAACAACAGAGGAGGTTATAGACTCCTTAAAAAAATTAACTCTATTTTTTCTGAAAAGTTTTTTGAGGCGGGAAGACTAAGGATATAAGATTAATTTTTGAAGATGAGGGGGTTTTCGGTTGCAATCTAGAACCGAAATATTGTTGGTGCAAGAAGAAAATCAGACCTACCGTACCTAGGCAAATTAAGCGTCAATTCCAGGATGTATTTAGTACTAGAGACATACAAACAAGCAAGTTTATATATAGTATTATCCCAAAAAGTCAAAAGAAAACAAAAAATGGCAAATTTAGAAAAGCACTGAAAGGTTCAAAATCTAGACAAATGAATGCTTTTTTGAGCGAAATATCTAAAAATTATAGAAAAAGTCACATTGTTTTAATTTGCGATAATGCTTGGTGGCATAAGTCAAAATACATGTAAACACCCAAAAACATGACGATCATATTTATTCCACACTTCACACCTGAAATGAACCCGAAAGAACAAATATGGCAAGAAATACGCACAAGACTAGGGAATTAATTGTTTGCAAATATAGAAGATTTAAAATGGAATTAAGAAAAGTTATCTCTGAAATTCCTACAAGTACTATGTGCTCAATCGCAAAGAGACTGGATAATGGAATGTCATAAACTAAAAGAAAGATAGTATTGCTACCTACCGATAATTTTTTGTGCTCACTTTGCTCGGTATTCTTATAAATGTTTTTGCTGTGTCTACCATCAGTAAAACGCCACCTTTTTGCCCTAAAATTTCACTGTTACTAGTGAAAAATTCCCTTTTACGACAATG
>JAITQU010000213.1 GCA_031288735.1 Christensenellaceae bacterium | reverse complement strand
TGTGCACTTGAAACCAGTAGTAAGGGTATCCGTTTTCGAGAAAAACACGGTTTAGCTGAAACTGCACTCAGGTAAGTCCATAGCGAAACACTAAGAGGTTTTTAGAGGTTGCCTTATGGAAGTTATACTTGTGACGTACTCCCGCCGCCTAACGCCTACGGCATTTGAGACGAGGCTTCTTGGGAACTCAAACTCACGGCAGGATGTTTTAGAAGCTATCCCCGTGCGTCCCACGGTTCGATGTAATGCGTTATGAGGTGAGTAATCGAAGACCTTCGCACCGAATGATTATTACTATCCAAGTCCTCTCGAAAATCAGACCTCCCTTATATGCACTGATTCTTTCACAAATTCTCCAAAGTGTCAATACAGGAGGGGCGAACAAGGCGTGCCTTCATCTCACCGCCTATAGAGGCGGGAGACTTTTCACACATAGGGTAAAAAAATATTAATTTTTTTTATACGATTTTGTGTTCATAGGAAAGACAGGGGGAGAAATAGCGAATTTGTAAATATCCTTAGTGCTTAAATCAACGCGCAGAGAATCAGCAACTGCAAGCCCTGGTATCGCTAAAATTACGGAGTTAATGGCAATTACGGGAATTGTGTCACGTATTAGGGAAGGTAACTTTATATCAGTAAAATAATCTGAAAGGCTTTTTGTGCCACCACCAATCCGCTTAAAACTATCACCAATGCATTTGGTTCTAATCGTAGCCTGCGTAGGTAATTTATCAGCATCAAAGGTTGAAAAACCGATTTTGTCTACTTTGTGAGAGGATATAATAAAATCGCCAAATTTATATTCTACTCCTGCAACAAACGGCTTGTAAAATTGAGTTTTCGTCTTGCTTTTCACAAAAACAAGTTTATCATATTCTAAAATTGCATCAACTCCTGATGGGAGATTGATTCTCGAGTTGGTAGGCTTATCCTTTAATGACAAAATTGTGCTTAGATGAACATGCTCAATAGAAGAATCAATTTTAAGTGCTCTGAGGCATTCTAAAATTGATTTTTTTGCTATTGCGGGATGCCTTTCAAGCTCTGATAATGGTAAAGATACACCATTTTTTGAAACTGTAAAATCTGTTACCTGGGACAATAAATAGTCCTCTACCTCTGAAATATTTTCAGCAGCTCTAATAATTGAGGATACTGTGGCAGGGAAGCGAAATTCAAGAGCTGGTAAAATTTCATTGCGTATAAAATTTCGTGAATAGTTATTGTCTTTATTCGTTAGATCCTCACGGTATGGGATATTGTGAGCATTTGCAAAATTGTACAGCTCGCTTTTTCTATATTTAATAATTGGATGGATGAAGTTTTCACGATCTACGATACCGCGCAACCCACGAATGCCAGTTCCTCTTAGCAATCGTAAGAGAACAGTTTCAACCTGATCATCAGCATGGTGTGCAAGAGCAATCGAATCAACTGCTTTATCTAAAATCAGCTTATCGAAAATTTCGTACCTCAGCTTCCTAGCCGCAAGCTCAATAGATATACCATGCTCCTTAGCATATTTAATGGCATCAACGCTAAAAAGAAGACAGGGAATTTTGCGTTCGTCACAAAACTGTTTAACAAAATCAGAGTCTAAGCGCGACTGCTTACCACGGATGCCATGCTCAATATTGATAACAGTAGTGTTGATTTTTGAACGTAACAACAGCTCAAGCATGACCATTGAATCCACACCGCCAGAGACCGCAGCACCAATCTTAATGTTTTCGTTCAAATAAATATTCATTTTGTTGGTCCATCCAGATTGAGTAGCTAAAGTAAATTAAGAAATAAGGGTTTTGGGGTAGGTGAAAGTAATATTATAAAATAAAGGCGCATCTTATTTTAGTTTGATATAGCTTGACTTAGCAGGTCATTCATATCATAGATTCTTGGATTTGAAAGTTTAGTTAGCAAAAATTTAGCTGCATTTAAACTTCCAATGGCAAATATGTCCTTGCTTTCTGCTTCATGTGATAAGGTTACTGTCTCACCGTTTAGCAAAAACATAACTGAATGCTTTCCTACAACACTGCCGCCACGTATAGCATGGATTCCAATTTCATCCTTGCTTCGTTTTTTATGAGAGCAACCACGACCAAATACTGGGAGTGCTTGCTCTCTCCCTGCTTTAGCAGATTCAAACAGCATCTTAGCTGTTCCAGATGGGGAATCTAATTTTTGGTTGTGATGAGCTTCCAATATTTCAATATCGGCATTATCGACTAGAGCCAATGCCGTTTCCTTTACAAGTCTTGAAAGGATGTTTATGCCAAGCGACATGTTACCTGTTTTGAATATTGGTATCATGGTTGACGCCTCCTCAATCAAGCGGAGCTCGTTTTCATCATGTCCAGTGGTAGAAATGACACAAGGGATGTTGTTATCAACAGCAAATGGTAGTATGTCCAATACTGCCTCGTGTACAGAAAAATCAATAACGCAGTCAAATTTTAAATGATTGGCATCACGGATAGATTTGAATACCGGAACGCAAAAATCAGCTGGCTTAGCAAACATATCAACGCCACATATTACATCAATTTCCGTGTTTTTTTTTGCAACGGACAAAAGCACTTTGCCCATTTTCCCACCGATTCCGTATATCAATATGTTCATACTTTAGTACTTACTCCTCAAAAATAATACAATAGTAGAATGCTAGTTTTCTTTTCACTTGTGCTACAAAACACTACTTTGCACAATCGAAAGTTCATAGTGAGATGAAAGCACAAAAAGTATCTCTATGAGCATGCTTTACTTTCATAGCCACATGCTACTGCAACCAATTTAAAGAGTGATTTCGCCTTAACTTAGTTTTTACACGCACCTTAAACGAAACGCTAGGGACTAATTTTCTTGGTGTGTAGTAGTTAGGTAAAATTGGTCATAATAGATAAGAAATTTCTTGAATTGAGCTAAAAGTGTAAAATGAATGGGTTATAGCTTTGGTGTTTTTTATATTTATTTTATTAAAAAAAACATGAAGACATCTCATTTCTTATCTTAGTGTGAACATAAAGGAATATAGAAAGAGCATCCAAAATTTTATATAAAGTTGAATTAATTTGGATTTAGTCCGAATTCCCGCATGGTCTGTTTTAATTCCTCTTTTTTTGTGTGGCGAGTTAAAGGAAGTCGCATGTAATCATCACAAAGCCCTAGCATTTTTGCTGCACACTTGACAGGAATAGGACTTACCTCAGAAAAAAGCGCACTAACAAGTGGATTGACTTTAAATTGCATGGTTCGAGATTTAGTTAGATCGCCACAAAAATAGGCATTAGTCAAATCAGACATGTATCTGGGAATGATGTTTGAAGCAACACTTATAACACCCTTAGCACCTAGAGAAAGAAGAGGATACACCAAGGCATCATCTCCACTATACAAATCAAGTTTTCCTTCGATGAGGGGGGCAAGAGACATAAACTGCGAAAGATTTCCCGATGCTTCCTTGATGGCTACAATATTTTTATGAGCGGATAGCTCAAGAGCCGTTTTGGGATCAATGTTAACGCCCGTTCTCCCAGGGACATTATACAGTATGAGTGGGATGCTTATCCTGTCTGCTATTGCGCGAAAGTGTGCGACCAATCCTGATTGCGTGCATTTGTTATAGTAAGGGGTAATAACTAAAACGGCATCGGCACCAAGGTCTTCGGCTTCAATAGCATACTCGATTGAAGTATAAGTGTTGTTGCTACCTGCACCAAGAATAACAGGGATTCGCCCTTTTACCTGTGAAAGCACAAATTTGGAAACGGCACTACGTTCCGAATGAGTCATCGTTGTAGGTTCACCTGTTGTTCCACCTACAATAAGTGCGCTTATTCCGTTTTCTAATTGAAAATTAACCAGCCTTTCAAGTGCCTCAAAATCAACAGAGTCAGATTCAGACTTGAATGGGGTAATTAAAGCAGTAGCAGCACCTTTAAAAATACACATGTGAACAACCTCCTGACGAGCTGATTAATGCTTTTTTAGAGTTAATGATTAGACAATTATTTCTAGTAAGGTTCTATTTATGTCGAGAAATTAAATTTTCTAGGCTGTTTTATGCTTTATTAAATATTCGACAATTTGCACTGCATTAGTAGCAGCACCCTTACGGATGTTGTCAGCAACAACCCAGAGATTACAGCCAGAATTAACAGTATTATCAATTCTAATACGCCCAACATATACTTCATCTGTGTCTTCGGCGAAGATTGGCATTGGGTACTTTCCATTGCTAATGTCATCAACGATGACAACTCCTTTTGCATTTGAGAGAGCGGACCGTATACCATCAATAGTTGAAGGAGCTACAAATTCAATGTTAATGCCTTCGCTATGCCCATGAAATACAGGTACACGGACAGCCGTTGCTGTCACTTTGAGCTCATAATCGTTTAAGATTTTTTTTGTCTCAAATATCATCTTTTCCTCTTCCTTTGTGTATCCACTTTCGGTAAATACATCAATTTGTGGGATAACATTTCCAAATATGGGATAAGGAAATTTGACAGGAGCGCGACCATCAGCACCATACTTTAAATCATTATATCCCGCAACACCAGCTCCAGAAGCAGCTTGGTAGGTGCTGTATATAATACGTTTAATACCAAACCTATCATAGAGCGGCTTAATTGCAACGACAGCTTGTATTGTACTACAGTTAGGGTTAGCAATTATACCGTTGTTTTTTAAGGCAGACTCACCATTTACTTCTGGTACAACAAGTGGTACGGTTGGATCTGTGCGCCAGCGGCTACTGTTATCTACCACTATGGCACCATGTCTAGAAAAAATTGGAGCATATTCACCAGAAATAGATGCTCCTGCAGAGAATAAAGCAAAGTCAATCTTTTTATCTATAATGTTCTCTTCATTGAGAGTTATTACCTGATGCTCCTTTCCAAATAGCGAAATAGTCTTCCCCTGAGATCGTTCGGATGCATAGAGATAATAGTTGTCTACAGGAAGCTTTCGCTCCTCTAAAACCCTGATAAATTTATTCCCCACCATTCCTGTAGCACCAACAACAGCTACATTATATTTTTTCATGACCTCACTCCTCTCAATGTTCATTATATTCAGTACTTTCAATTATATAACTGAATAACGGAGCATGTCAACATATTAACTGAAAGGCGGTGTCATGTTCGAGTAGATGTAGAATGTAAAATGAATTGTCGCAGAAACTAAAAATTTTCAGACTGTCAAAGGACATAGTCGAGCATCTTTTTCTAAACGCATATTATCTTCAAATTTAATCAAAAAAAGTTATATGTGTTAAAACAAAAAAACCACACGACAATGTGGTTTTTGGAGCTGATGGCGGGAATCGAACCCGCGAACCTCCTCATTACCAATGATATATTTTTTACAATTTTTCTCATTAAAACTACTGTGTATAGTAATAATAGCTCCATTATGACCCTATATATAGTCTTTTTTATTTTCGTGGTGCAACGCATGGTGCAACGCGCACAGAATTATGCAGTTTTAGAAAGGTTAATTGCTTTAATTATTCATACCCGTGGATTACTCTTGTGGGTATAATTTTTGTAAATTTTTTGCAAACGAGCGTTTGAATCTTGTATATTTTCTCTTTTGTGTTACAAATATGACATTAAGTTACAAGGCAAGTAGATGTCTTAGAGAAATGGAATTTAAAGATAAGGTCAAGACAGTAAGAAAAAGACTTTTTATAACGCAAAAACAACTCGGAAAAGAACTCGGTTGTACGAGACAGACGGTTAATCGTTGGGAAAACGGAATAATGTCGTCAAGTTTCATATTGGAGGCAAAGTTTGAAAAATTCTGTGAGAACAATGCTATAAAATTTGAGGACGAAAAATAAGAGGATTAAACAGTGGAAATAATAGACAATCAAAATAAATTATTAGGCGATGACCTAAAGTGCGAGATTAGGACAGGCAGCAGGCTTAGGATAGCGACGGCAAGTTTTTCTATTTATGCGTTTCATGAACTTCGTTGCGAGCTTGAAAATATTGAGGAGTTAAGGTTTATATTTTCGTCTCCCGCTTTTGCAAACGACGGCATAACCGAGAAAATGCGGAAAGAAAAACGCGAGTTTTTCCTGCCGAATGAGATTAGCGAAAACAGTATTTACGGAACGGAGTTTGAGGTATGGCTTCGCAACAAGCTTTCGCAGAAAGCAATCGCGTGAGTGTGCGGAGTGGATAAAGACAAAAGCAAGGTTCAAGTCAAACACAAGCGCAGAGCTATGCAATCGCATATAGCCGTTGATAACGCTCTCTATCACGGCGTAAACGGCTTCACCGTTCCCGATTTAGGTTATGAGCAAGACAACACGCTAATGCGGTCGATTATTAAGCTAAGCGAGGCAGGCATGACAAAAGAAATACTTAAACGTTTTGACGAGATATGGAACGACAAAGAAAAACTAACCGCCATAACGGATAAAATCGTTGAGCATATATCCCCTGCCTACAACGAGAACGCACCCGAGTTTTTATATTTTATCACTCTTTATAATATTTTCACGGAGTTTTTGGATGACTTAAATGAGGACAGTATGAACAACGAGGCAACGGGCTTTAAGAATACAAAGCTGCGGAGTATGCTTTTTGACTTTCAAAAAGACGGCGTAATCTCAATCATAAACAAACTCGAAAAACACAACGGCTGCATACTTGCGATAGCGTGTGACTCGGAAAAACATTACGACGTTAGCGGTTATTTTGTATTACAGTTTAAGAAATAAAAGCGTACTTGTGCTTTGCCCTAAGTGACTCGGCGAAAACTGGACGCAATACAGCGGAAGCGTCAACGATACGACAAACATTTTTTATGAAGATAGAATCCGTTACGAGGTCTTATTTCATACGGATTTAGGACGCGCGGGTGCGTCACATAACGGGGCAATCTTGCGATGGTTAATTGGGGTAACTACGACTTAGTAGTCATAGATGAGAGCCATAACTTCCGCAACAACAATCCTGTACAAGGATAAGGAAACGCGGTATGACTTTTTAATCAATCAGGTTATAAAGGTGGGCGTAAAAACTAAGGTGTTTATGCTTTCGGCAACGCCATTCAACAACCGATGCAACGACTTGAAAAACCAACTCGCGCATGCGTATGCGCAAGATTATGATAGCTTTGAAAAGAGTTTGAACACAACAAGCAACATCGCAACGATATTCAGTCGTGCGCAAGCGGCTTTTAACGAATGGAGCAAAAAACCTGCAATCGAACGAAAAACTAAAGACCTTATCGACAGCCTAAGTAAGATTTTAAGATACTACTCGATAGCATAACGATAGCACGAAGCCGCAAAAACATTGTCAAATACTACAACACGGGCGAAATTGGTAAATTCCCCGATAGATTGCCGCCGCGTTCCCTTAACCCCGAACTTACAAAACGAACAGATATTCCGCAATATAAAGAGATATATAAGGCAATAAAGAGTCTAAGACTTGCGGTTTACGGCTTATTCGATTATGTTTTAGACAGCCAAATACAAAAATACGAGCGTCGGTTTAGCGTGGATTTTAAGACAAGCAATATGACTTTAAGCAATCAAAACAAAGGCTTGAAAAAGCTGATGGCGGTCAATTTACTGAAAAGATTGGAGTCAAGCGTCGAGGCGTTTCGTCTGACCATGAAAGCCATACTCGACCTAAACCTTGAAAATACGGTTACTTGACCGTTTTGACGCAGGCACTATCTACCCGAATGCGTAGCTTCACAAAAGGTTTTTGAATACGAGCTTTTCGACGCAGACGAGGACGTCGACTTAAACCTTGCAAAAACAAACAAGGGCAAGGAAGTCCAAATTGATTACGCCGACATTGACCGCCGTTCTTGGAAGTCTACCATGCAAGAGGACGTTAAAATACTGAATTGGCTACTTGCCGAGCTTAACAAGATAACTCCCGAACACGACTTGAAGTTACAGACACTCAAAGACATAATCGACGATAAAATAAAGAATCCTGTAAACGCTGGTAACAAAAAAGTCCTCATATTTTCGGCGTTTGCAGACACTGCAAACTACATTTACGAACATATCAATAATAGGTAAAAAGCAAGTACGGAATAGAACTGGCACTTGTCGAGGGACAGCAAAACAAAACGACGCTTAAATACCACACTAAACGCACCAACGACATTTTGAGTGTTTTCGACTATAAGCAAAGACTAAACAACGGCTTTCGCTTATATGAAAAGATGGAAAGAGATGTAGCCGACCCGAATCTAAGAATAAGCCATAAAATAGATAAAAAGGCTTTGATGACAGCTTTAAGGATATAGACATTTTAATAGCAACGGATTGCATTTCTGAGGGTCAAAATTTACAGGACTGCGACATTTGCATAAACTACGACATTTATTGGAATCCCGTCCGTATTGTTCAGCGTTTTGGGCGAATTGACCGCTTAAAGAGTCAAAACAAGGTTGTCGTCTTAATAAACTTCTGGCCGCCCTTGCCGCTTAACGAATACATAAACCTAACCGACTGCGTAAGGAGCCGCATGGCTATTGTAGACCAAACGGCAACGGCAGCCGACAACATTCTTAACACCGACGACCAAATGGACGATTATCGCGCGGTGCAGATTAAAAAATTGCAAAACGGCGAAAATATTGACTTAGAGGACGCAAACAAC
The DNA here is from genome assembly GCA_031288735.1 of Christensenellaceae bacterium. Classification (GTDB taxonomy): domain Bacteria; phylum Bacillota; class Clostridia; order Christensenellales; family DTU072; genus JAITQU01. The sequence continues at coordinate 332 of JAITQU010000213.1, read as the reverse complement.
GGAATAAGTATATCCGACCTTGGACTCAACGAGTTTAAAATGGACGCCGTAGAGTTCAAAAAGGTATACGGCAAACAAAACCGTGCGACAAAAGGGTTGCACGCTGTTATTGAAAAGGACGAGACAAGAGGTATTGTGTCGGGCGCAATTTTTGTTTTACGCAATTACAACAAAAGCGTGGATATAAAGAACCAAAACTTATTGCATTCCTACTATTACCTGTCCCGTTAAAACTTTGCTAAATTATTTGCATAAGCCTTTAAAATTTGGTATAATAGAACATGGAAACAATAGAGATAATAGATTTACGTAAATGCAGTGATGAGGAAAAT
>JAITQU010000200.1 GCA_031288735.1 Christensenellaceae bacterium | reverse complement strand
TTTCCAAATATAAAACTTCATATATGCGCAAGAGCATATAGAGAATCGCCCTTGTCAACTCGAGCCAAAGAAAGCAACAAAAAAATCTCACACATTCGCGCTCGAGTTCAACACATATTTGGATATATGACACGATTCATGGGAGGAATAAGTTCTCGCTCACAGAATTAAAAGGGTAAAAAGAGATATTACGATGATGAATTTAGCTGCAATTTGAAGCGTTGTTCGTACTTAGTAGGATAGCTCTGAAAAGCGGAGAAATGCCATTAATAATGAAAAAATATGTGGAAAAAGAGCTTAAAAAGGAGACAAATTACGATTTTTATGTCAATTTTAGGAACAAATATTTTTAGCTGGAAAATTTAAAAGCCTTTTTCTAAATTGTCATGAAAAAACAATGTTTTTAGAGGTTGCCTTCTGCTTGGTTTTGGTTGCACAACCTACCCCTATTTTCCGTTTGCTCCCTTTCGCTAAAACAACCCTAAAAAGTGTTACTGCTTTTTGTCTACACAAGACAGTATAACGATGCGGTATTTTCGATTTTATTGTTGCAGATGTCCATCATGCAATCTTCTCCTTCAATTCCGTCATATTTATTTTATCACTTTCCATTCGCTGTCCCCCTCCGAGTCGATTCTTTCTATATATTTGTTATCCGTAAGTTTTCTGAGTCTGCGCTGAACCGTCCTGCTGTCGAAGCCCAAACCTTACAGCCATTTCGACTATTGTCAAAGTGCCGTCTTTCTTTATGAGGTTAAGCAAAGCTGCGTCTTTTTTTGTGAGTTTGATTTTCTCTTTTTCTACGACACTTTCTACGACAACTTGCCAGAAAGCGGCAATGTCAGTATTGTGCGGTCGGGATTAAATTCTTCCGACAATATCGGAGATAGCAGTTTTTCGTCGGCCCAAACCATCTTGATATTTATAAGCCCGGTTCCCGCGCGTTCACAAAATCCGACATAAGAAAATATCTTAAACAGCAAAAAGTTATGCGGGTCTGACACGCCGCCTTTTGACGCCGCTTCACGTGAAATGCGGAGTGCACCCGGATTGGATATGATTATCAAGCCCTTTCTCTTTTCAATAACGACGCCGCGCCGTTCGTAATAATCGGAATGAACGAGCGCGTTTATCAACGCCTCGCGGGTGGCCTTGTGCATCGGCGTGTCGTCTATCTGGTCTTGTCCATTTCGGAGTACAAACGGCACTTTTATATCGGCGGTCATTCTGTCCTGAATGCGAAAATAAAAATCAAACAAGTTCCCGCTCCAGTCGCCGTCGCTCGATGTCACGCGGTCAGTCCACCGCATTCCAGCGTCGTCAAACGGCTCGCGGTAATCCAAAAAATAAGCTGGGCATTCGGCAGTTATGTCTATATCGTTACCAAAAGTCAAAAGTCCGGCGAGCGTCGGATGTAATTTTCCGTCTTCATAGCTGCGCTTTAACGCTCCGATTTGTTGCAAAAACTCGATATCGTCCATTCGTGTCCAAATATGCTCGGGTTTAAGATTCTTGAAACGCAAACGGTAACGCTTGACGGTTTCCTGATTCAGCGTGTCTGGCGAAAGGTTTTCTATAATACGGTTATCCTGCGTAATATCCCCCGCATCGCGTATCATATTTCGTATTTCCGCCTCGGTGCAGTGATAATCGCCCTCGAAATTGCGGCGAAACACGCCGCCTTTCAGATCGTTATTTATATAAATCGGTCTGTCCTGCCGTTGCGCTCTCGGCACTTCGATAACGATGACCGTCTTGCCGCCCACTGCATCGGTATAAACGTTTTTATCGCGCAAAATATTTACGCTGACCTTTGAGCGGTTGTTGACCGTATCCCAAAAGTTTTTTATCATACCAACGGGATTCGTTATGCCTTTATCAACAAAAACAGAGCCGTCCAGGTTTTGTGTTACTCCAAGCACGATTAAACCGCCGTATGAATTGGCGAACGCTGAATATGTTTCCCAAAGACTGTGCGGAAGACCGCCCTCGGCTTTTATCGCCTCAAAGCGGTTATCCTCTCTGTATTCTTTTATTTTTGAACCATCGAACATCATTTCCCCTCGTCAAATGAAATCTTTTTAACCTTGCAAAAATCGTCTATCCTCATTTGTGTTTTTCTGCCTGGCACGGAATGTCCGTTCTCCCATCTGTTAAGCGTAACGAACGCCACACCCAACTCCCGCGCCAAATGTTCTTGGCTTATGTTCAGCGTCGCCCGTATTCTGACCAACTTGTTTTTAAACTCCACTTCCATCCTCCGAACAGTTATATGTTTTATTATATCACAATATATCGTTTTGCACAAGCCGTTTTAGTGGCATTTGAAAAATAATTTGTCAACTGACCAAATAATTTGTCAACTGGTTACTGTTCACACCCCATATGAGAAAACATGGTCACTATCCATCCTTGCATGATATTTGGAAAAAGATCAGCACGCTAGCGGGAAAAGCCACAGAAATAAGCGCTTCCTATGTAGAAAAAGCTCTTTTAAATGACAATTTAAGAAATGCGCCTTGCATTTATCAACATTAACAATTAATTCAGTTGAGGTGTGAACAGTAACGTCAACTGACCTGATCGCCACTACCTAAATATGGCGACCGAGACTGATTTTATTTGTAATTTAGCCACTGTATTATCAGCTCACATCACTGATGCAAGATTAACAGACACAAATATAAAATCTCTTTTTTCTCTCAAAATGTAATTCTGAATCTAAAAAAAATGGCTTATTGACCAATACGTAATCAACCATTTTTTTTAAACTTACACTAGTTTTTAACACTCACTACCAAAGACAGGTTTGATAGTCTTGCAAGCATTATTATACCAGCATGTGTTATATAATGCAAGTTTTTAGTATGTTTTGCTTTTTAGACTAAAACCTGTTTCATTCTTTTGCAATAATTTTTATGGTGGTATCTAAGACATTTTTAGTTGACATTTAAGATCATTCACTTCTGTTTCTTGTGACTTTTTTAAAGTTAACAGTTTTATATTTTTAAGAGTATGAAAGGGCTTTTTAAGGGTGAAAGCATCGACTTAATTAAGAAATATTAATAAACATTCTTAAATAATATTAAGTAAAACACTAATCATCCTATCATCAGGCACACTAAATTCCCTAATTTTTGTACATATTTATGCTTTGCGTTACTTATTTATGTCAAAATAATCATATTTTACCATTGACAGGTACTCTTTTTCGTGCAATAATACAAGAGAGGTAAAAATATGTCATCGCTTAAAAAATTATTGATGTTTTTATTAATCCCACTCCTTTCGTTTACTCTTTTTCTTGTGTGTGTTGCATGTAAAGTAAGTAGCAAACAAACGATTAAAGGGTCTGCCTATATAGATAGCGAGGCGGTGTGTTTACTAACCGTAAATTTACTAGGTGGCGGTGAAAATTACACAAAAACACTGCCGTCTGGATATACACTTTACGAATCACTAGAAGCCCCTCACCGTGATGGATATGATTTCTTAGGCTGGTATAAGGATAGTCTTTTTACTAGTTTATATGATTTCACTAGTGCTATTTATTCGGATACGGAAATTTTTGCTAGGTGGGAACAACAGACTCTTAATTACACTGATGGTTTGTCTTGGTTTAGCATTCCTAAAAAAATATTGAAGGACCAAACCTACAAGGTTTCTCTATATCTAAAAAACATATCAGATAGTGAACTAAGAGACGTAAGATTAGATTTTGACGATGGGCAAGTAAGTGATGAATTTAGTTGGGATAGCGTTAAGGTTAATGAGATGGTTTCCTTCGAATTTAGTATAACTCCAACATTTGCCACAGACAATTTTTCTTACATATCAGAATATTTCTCACGTAGTCTTCTTCTCAAAGACGCAAAGAAAAGCAAATCAATTCAACTTTTGTATGCTAAAAAAAGAACTGAAAGTACTCTCGACTCTGAAATCAAATTCTATCCCTTTTCGCTATGTGTTTATGATAGTGTGGACACGGGAGTTAGTATAAAATACAGGCTTTCCGATAATGGTGATCATTACTCCGTGCTTTCCTTAAGTGGGGCAGGTGCACTAGTGATTCCTGATACCTTTAATGATAAACCTGTAACAAAAATTGGACCTTTTGTATCTCTTCCACCACATTTAATAGCACTTTTTGAGAGCACTAATATTGAATCGTGGACAAATTATTTCAACACTACTATTACGTCAATCGAAATAGGTAGTAACATCAAAAATATTAGTAATTTTGCTTTTTTTGGCTGTGTAAACGTTACACAAATAAAATTTAAGGCTACAAGTTGCGCTGACTTAGAAAGAAACAATTATTCGTTTTACCAAGTAGGCGTGAAAAAATCGGGTATCAATGTGGAATTTGTTCCAGATAGCCATGGCAATATAGAAATTCCTGGATATCTTTTTTCTTCCTATTTACCAAGCGATGATTACATCGCAATTAAGAAAAGTACTACACCTATGCTAACTAATAACAGTTACACTCCAAAAATAACATCAATATATATTCCTAACGCTACGATAACACGACTAGGCGCATTTGCATTTGCAGGCTGTGATGATTTTTTAGAAATCACTGGACTTAATTTCAATGATTCTAAAAGTCGTTTAGGCGAAGGTGTTTTTTTTAACTGCACTAGTTTAAAAACTGTATCGTTTAAAAACCCTAAAGAACCATTTTCGCTAAAAGAATCAGTAAACATAATTGATTTCTATGAAAAAAAGGAGCTTAAAAAAACACTGACACTGACTAAAATTTTACCATCTAGGTTTTTTCAAAATTGCGTTAGCCTTAGCGATTTTAACGCACTAGAATTTATAGAAAAAGCGGGTGCCTATTCTTTTTATAATTGCCTATCTCTGTCTACTCCTAAGAAGTTTTCCTTGCAAGAGATAGGAGATTTTGCCTTTTTCAATTCAGGACTAACAGAATTTTCTTCTGGTGAGACCTTTCTATACAAAATTGGAAAATTTGCATTTTCAAATTCCTTAAATTTAAAAAGCATCGGTACAAAAAACTCAATTAAAGTGGAACTTATTAACGTTATTGATGATTATGCATTTTCATACTGTCCATCTCTGAGTATTGTAAAATTTTTGTCCTTTTCTGATCCCACTTTAGGCCAAAAATATTACTGGCTAGGATATAGAGTGTTTTATAAAAGTTACGCTAATATTTATTTCGAAATATCAAAGGCACTACCAATCTGGCAAAACGGCTGGAACGACACAAGCGGCAAGATTTATTTTGGTGTAACTGACAAAAGTATAATTTCAGAAGATGGCTTTGATTATATAATCCAAAATGGTTATGCAAGTATAATTAAATATAGTGGTAGTGAGAAATCGCCAGAAATTAAAGCGACTGTGCTAAATTATCCAATCAAGAGAATTGCATCCAATGCGTTTTCCTTATCTAGCGTTGAAACTATATCATTTAAGTCTGCTACAAATATGGACCTTATAGAGCCGTTTGCTTTTCTGAAAGCGTTATCTTTAAAAAGTGTCGATCTTAGAGGGGTAACCCAGGTAGGACGCAGTGCATTTTCAGAGTGTGCTCAACTATCAAATGTTATTTTCCCAAGCACAATTTCGCATTTTGACGAGACTAGTGGTACTAATCATATGCAAACCATCCCACCAAGCATGTTTGAAGGTTGCTCATCGCTCACTGACATAACGCTCCCTACTAGCATTGTGCGCTTAGGGTCGCGCTCATTTTCTAACTGTGTCAGTCTTAAAAAAATAACTGCCCCTGATTCTTTAGAATATGCACCTATTGACATAGCTGAAAACACGCCATGGTTTTCTCCTGGTGAAAAGGGCTATAAATTGATCTATCTTGGTAGGATCGCATTTGCATATGTTGGTAAAATGCCAAGAAATGCAAGTATTGAAATTATGCAAAATACATGGTATATTAACGAAAGTCTTTTTAAAAGTCAGGTAAGTTTAGGAGAAATTACCATCCCCGAGACAATTAAAAGAATTGGAAAATTTGCATTCTACGACTGCACTAATGTTAAAACTATAAACTATAATGCAATAAGTATAGAAAATTTAAATAATGAGAACCAGGTTTTCTATAACACTGGCAAAAATTCAATAGCACTCACTGTCAATATCGGTAGTCAAGTTCTATCTATTCCTAACTATCTATTTTGTCCAACAAATCTTGTCGATAAAATACCAGATATTACTCGAGTTAATTATCCTAAAAATGTAAGTCTTGAGCGTATTGGACTTAAAGCATTTTACCATTGTGATGCACTAAAAGAAATTATTATTCCTAAAAGCGTTACAAGTATTGCTAGCAGTGCATTCTATTATGCAGAAAACGCTGAGATAGTACGGTTTTATCCTAAGCGCATGTCAGGCTTTTCTCAGATTGGCGAGTTTAGTGAGTATTTAGGTGTTTTAGTAGAAAATGGCACCACAATCTATATTGGTAGTGAAGTTGAAATTTTACCTGCCTATCTCTTTTCAAGTACAAAAAAGACAAATAATAAAATACAAAATGTCATATTCGAAGGGAAAAAGGTTGTTTCGATTGGGGATTACTGCTTTTATTATGCAAACCTGTTACAACTAAGACTCCCTGATTCACTTACAACGCTTGGAAAATTTGCTTTTTTTACTAATGACAAAATTGAAGGGGAGCTCACCATCCCTTCGACTGTTAGTAACATTGGTGATAGCGCATTTGAATCTCTTAGTAATATTTCTAGTTTAACACTAGGAGAGGGTCTCGCCTCTATAGGTGCTAATGCATTCAAGGATTGCTCTAAAATTTCCGCACCCCTTACAATACCTAGTACAACATCGTCAGTTGGTAATTGTGCGTTCTATGGCTTGAGTAGGTTAGAAACCATATTTTTTAGCGGTGTAAACAATATTAAGGTAGGAGACGAAGCATTTAGGTATGCGCTGTCTCTTTTGGATTTTAGCTATGACATAGAAAAAGACATTGTGTTCGATCTAAAAGCACAAAACTGGTTAAAAAACGCTAATGAAAAATCTGGCTTCAATATACATATCACTAGTAGGGTTATTAAAATACCTAATCAGGCATTTAAAGACGTTGGAAATGTAAAAAGTCTAAACTTTGCAGAAACTAAAACTCTTACATCGATTGGAGATAATACTTTCGAAGGCGCATTCACTAATGAAAGCGTTAAGTTAGTTGATCTAACAATACCAAGCGGAGTAAAAACTATTGGTTCATATGCTTTCAATCTAAACTCAAGGATTAAAAAGATTACCACTCCAATCTCGGTTGTAATGATATCACCGTGGGCTTTTTCTAACTGTGAAAACTTAGCGCTTTTTTCTTACGGTAGTTCCATCCCCATCGATGTGTATTCAGGTGAGCCTAACATTGTAACTCACTCTGGTAATCTGGTAGTAGCATCGTCATCTAATAGTGGTTGGAATGGTTTACATATTGAGATTAGTAACGATACTACATGTATACCTAACTACATGTTTTTTTCATACGACTCAAGCATAACTAGTTTAAGCGTGTTATCCATACAAGATAGCAAACTAGTTTGTATAGGAAAGGGTGCATTTTCAAACCTTTCCTCCCTAAAAAATATTAGTCTAAACTCTAGCTTGGAAATCATTGATAGCATGGCCTTTTACAAGTGTGTTAACCTAAAAGAAATAACATTGCCAGAGAGTTTAACATCCATAGGATACGATGCGTTTTCAATGTGCTATTCACTAGAAGATGTTTATTTTAATTCTTACAACCTGTTAAACTCGGATACTAATGTGTTCTACCTATCTGGCTCTAATGCCAAGACTGATGTTACCTTTCACGTTGCTAAAAGTGTAAAGTTAATACCAAACTTTGAAGCGTCTCTTATCGGCACTAATTTTTTCACAAAGATAGTTTTCGATACAAGAAGCGTTAATTTAAACATTGCAGAGAATGCATTTTCAAACTGGGACAAATTATCATCTATTACCCTTCCAATACAAACTCAAATAATTGACTCAAAGGCGTTTGCGAATTGCTCAAACTTAGTTATCTATACACCGCTAGCCGCTTGCCCTAAAACCTGGAAATCAGACTGGAATATATCAAACTGTCCTGTTTATTGGGGAATAGATGATCTAAATATCGCAAACATAGATGACTTTTCATTTGTTATTTCATCTAATACCGATTGTGCAGTTTTATCATATAAAGGAAGGTCTACAAATCTTACTATTCCAGCTACTGCTACAATAAACTCTAAGCCATATAATGTTACACGCATCATGCCCCGCTCCTTTAGTGCATCTACTACAACAATATTGAATTTTGCTAGTAGTGTAACTCATATAGATAGCTTTGCTTTTGAAAATTCGAAGCTAGTTACTGTAAACATTTCAAAGGATATAATAAGTATAGGAGCGGGTGCTTTCTCAAATGCATCGCTTTTAGAAAATATAAATGTTGATACTCTAAATCCTAAATTTTCAAGTCATGCTGGCGTTTTACTAAATAAACTTCAAACTAAGCTAATCACAGCACCTAGAAATAAGTCAGGTGCCTATGTTATGCCTAACACGGTCACCACCATTGAGATGTCTGCTTTTCAAAATTGTATACTACTATCATCTATCACTATAACAGAAAATGTTAACGAAATAGGAAATGATGCATTTAAAAACACAAAATCTTTAAGCACGATTAATTATGACGCTATAACTATTATGCCTTTTTATGAGCTCTCACCGTTTGCTAAAGCAGGAAGTAGTTTTGGCCTTGTTTTAAATATTGGAAAGAGTGTTAAAGTGCTCCCTGATGAATTTTTTAATGGTAATACAAATTTAACGACTGTGAATTTTACAAGCCCTAGTCGATTAGAAAGCATTGGTGCGTTTTCTTTTAGTAATAACACTGCGCTACAAAGCTTTGCATTCCCTGCTAAAAGTTTAAAATCGATTGGTGTAGGTGCGTTTTATAAGTGCTCATCCTTAAAAGAATTTGCTTATACCGCCGATTCAATATTACCATTGTCAAATTTAGATATTTCTGACAGTGCATTTTCTCACTCGGGACTTAGCAGTCTAACACTACAATCGAATGTAATATCTATAGGCAATGAGTCTTTTTCTTATACAAAAATTTCCAAGCTTGATTTGAGAAATGCTACCAGTTTAAAAACCCTCCCTTCCTTTGCTTTTTCATCTAATCCCGCTTTATCTAGTGTTTTATTTAGTCTAGATATACTAGAATTTGAATCTTTCTCTTTTTCAAACTGTCAGGCACTTTTGAATATAACTATCCCAGAAAACACTCAATCAATAGGCTCTTATGCTTTTCTTAATGCATACAAAAATGAAAGTTTAACAATTCCTAAAAGCGTAACCGAAATTGGTGTTAATGCATTTTTTGGCCATTATAATCTTAGCTTACTTAACTATAATGCTAAATCCTCGGCCGACTTGACGCCTGATAACTATGTTTTTAATCATTTAGGTGCTAACACAGGTGGTTGTATTATCAATATTGGTGAAAATGTAGAATCCATCCCAGACTATCTTTTTTACCCAGAGCTTCTTTCATATAGTGCTACTAAAATTAAAGCTATTAATATACTCACAAAGCAAGATTTAAGGATTGGACAATTTGCGTTTTCCTACATTGATGACTTAAGAGCTATAGGCATTCCGAAAAATGTCTTAAAGATACAAAACAGTGCATTCTATATGTCAATGCCACTCACTATATTTACCATGTATGTTTCTATGCCATCAACATGGAGTAATCAGTGGAATATATCGAATTTGCCAGTTGTATGGGGCCGCATTACTATAAATTATACATTTGACTCAAACGCTGGCACCATAGTTTCTCCTATTGAGACATTAATGCTATTAACACCACCTATCACATCGCATCCTAGGTTTTCAAACAATATTTGGGTAACTGGTAGCATTAGCCAACCAAATCCAGTAAGTTTTCCTTTCTTTTCTACTACTGATATTAAGCTTTACGCTATTTGGGGAAATAATGGCCGTTCGTTTGAAAATGCATTCCCATTATTTTTAGGAGTAAATCCAGGCGTAGGCGACTTGCAGACAGCGTCTTCCCTTCTTTATTACAGCTTCACGCCTAACTACTCTCGAACATATACGTTTTTATCTAAAGCAACATTAGGTGATCCGATCGGATATCTTTATTATCAATCTCAACTCCTGTTAACTAGTAATGATGATGGTGGAGGCAATGGTAATTTTAAAATCTCTTATTCAATGACTGAAGGAATAACTTACTACTTAGGTGTACGTTATTCAAACAATGAATCTGGACCTATTATCCCTATCGTGGTCTCATAATTTCAAGACTAACTAATCATCATTTGTTATATCTGTACTATTTCATATTGCGTGATAAATCATTGATTTATTCTAATCACTAACACTTTTTAGTTTTTGTACATTCTCAAATGTAGAATAAAACCTAGGTGAAGTTTGTATCACCTGGGTTTTTACTTTCAAAAATATTTTTGAGCTTTCTGTTAGTATTTATTTTTCTCTTAATATATTGTGATTAGATAAATCGATTTAACTAAATTTATAAGTATTGAAAGGATCTTAAAAAATTGTCAAAAGGGATTCATACGTCACTAATATTATTTTTCATGCTTTTTATTTTTTTTTAATATAGCCACCGAAGCCTAAAATCTGTTATAAAAACTAATCTTTTGTCCTAAACCTTTCTATTTTTTTTCATATCGACCTTAAAATAACGAAATCTAAACTCTCGTAGCCTCCTCTCTATTTTTGCAAAGTCAAAAAAGTTTGACAAAACACTACTTTTTGTGCAATAATTAGCATGAGGTGAATGCGACCATGTCAGCAAATAAAAAATTTTTGATGTTTTCTATTACCATTTTGCTAACGGTTATTCTACTTTTACTAGGTGTTGCGTGCAGTCAGAGAAGTGATGGAGTTCAAAAACAAGATACTTTAGATAATCTGTTAGTTGATGCCTATTCAGTAAAAATAAACCTACTTGGCGGTGGTGAAAACTACGTTACAAGTGTTCCAAGCGGTAGTACTCTCTATAACTCTCTCAAAGCGCCAGAGCGTGAGGGGTACGATTTTTTAGGTTGGTATAAAGATAAATCATTTTCAGCTACCTGGGATTTTATAAACGACCGTGTTGAAGAAGATACCGAAATATATGCGCGATGGGAGCACCAAACCACATATGCTACTGATGGATTGTCTTGGTTTAGCCTGCCACGGAATGTAACAACGGATAACGAATATGATGTTTCTCTTTATCTCAAAAACACATCAACTCAATCTGTTAGCGATATTTTGGTATATTTCGATGATGGAAGAACGAAAGACCAGTTTTTTTGGCCTAGCCTTGCATCAAATGAAATAGCACCCTTTGAATTTAGTATAACTCCAGCATTTGTATCAGATGATTTTTCATATATCTCCGAGTATTTTTCGCATAGCCTAATACTTAACAACCCAAATCAAAGCTCTTCATTACAACTCCTATATGCCGCAAAGAAAACTGCGGACTCATTAGATACAGAATCAAAATATTTCCCGCTTGATTTTTCATTTTCTGATCATAGTAATAGCGGTGTGTCATTAAAATATAGTCTTTCAGATGATGGTGAAAGTTACTCGGTTTTTGGTGCAAGCGGGTCAGGCGATTTAGTGATTCCTGACACGTTTAATAATAAACCCGTAACTCAGATTGCCCCATACTCTACACTTTCAGAAGTACTTGTTGCTGGCGCACTGCCAACTATGGCATCTTGGTCAGAGTATTACAATACATCAATAACATCTATCACAATTGGTGCAAACATTCGAAGCATTAGTAATTACGCCTTTTTTGGTTGTCTCAATGTCACAACTATCTCTTTTCGAGCAACAAATTGCGATGATTTAGAAAGAAACAATTTTGCTTTTTATCGTGTTGGATCAGAGGGGAGTGGTATCTCAGTTCAGTTTTATGCTGACACTCTAGCAAATCTACAAATTCCAGCATATCTTTTTGCTTCGTATATAAATAATGATGATTTTACTAATCCCTCACCAGCAAATCCTCCTTCTAGTGGAGTTAACAATATCTATACTCCTAAAATAACATCAATATATATTCCAAGCGCAACCATAACACGTTTAGGAGCTTATGCGTTTGCTGGATGTGATGATTTTACAACAATCATAAACTTAAACTTCAGTGAGACCTCAAGCTATGTAGGTGAGGGCGTTTTCATGAACTGTACTAGTCTTGTTACTGCGCGTTTTACATATCCATCACTATCTTTTTCAACCTCTGAAACAGTGGGTGTCATTGATAGCTACCAAAACGGTACAAGCTCTAGGTCAGTGACAATGACAAAGATTTTACCAGCTAAGTTTTTCCAAAATTGTATTAATCTTGTTACCTTTAACGCTATTCAATACATCGATAAGGCTGGGGCATATTCTTTCTATAGCTGCCAATCACTATCGACTCCTTCTAGTTTTGCACTGCGGGAGATAGGTGATTTTGCATTTTACAATTCTGGACTTACTAATTTTTCAAACGGGACGGTTAATTTACACAAAATTGGCAAATATGCATTTTCTAACTCTATAAATTTGCAAAGTATTGGGTCGTCAAATGCAGTTAACGTTCGTTATCTAAACGACATCGGTGATTATGCATTTGCATACTGCCCATCAATTACAAGTATTAGGTTTTTAGATTACTCTGACTCTTCTCTTGGCAGGAAGTATTACAAACTTGGCTATAGGGTTTTCTTTAATAACCTAGCTAATATATATTTTGAGATACCATCTGCACTGACTGTGTGGTTAACTGGATGGAACGATACTCTGGGAAGAATTTATTTTGGGGTTACGAATGAAAGTCTAATTTCACAAGGCGGGTTTGATTTTATTATTCAAGATGGCTACGCTATAATAATCAAATATACTGGTAGTGCAGTCAATCCTACGATTCCAACAACCGTTTCAAGTTACACAGTACAAAGAATAGCTCCCTACGCTTTTTCTGGATCTCAAGCAACAACCTTGACTTTTGCTAGTACCAATATTGATACTATCGAAAATAGTGCCTTTTATGGGGCAACAAATTTGAGAACTGTTAATCTTACTGGTGGTAATGTTGCAAACATTGGTGAAGGTGCATTTTCAGGGTGCGTGTCACTACAGACTGTGACTTTCCCTGCAAATATTGCATATTATAATGCAACAACTAATACTAACACGGCTAACACACTAGGACCAAGAATGTTTGAAAATTGTTCATCTCTTACAACTATTTCACTTCCTACGAATCTTGTTAATCTTGAGTCCCGAGCTTTTGCAAACTGTGTTGGCCTTACAACGATAGTAGCTCCAGATTCCTTAACAGTAGCACCGCTAGATATAGCCATGAATACGCCATGGTATGATTACATAGGTGCTCAAGGATATAGAATAATATATCTTGCAAGAATTGCATTTGCCTTTGTGGGCATCATGCCAAGAAATGCAAGCATTGAAATAGCTGAAGGCACATGGTACATAAATCCAAGCATTCTGAGTTCTCAATTTAATATGCGTTCTCTTACAATTCCTTCTACAATTAAAACTTTAGGCAATAATGCTTTTTACGATTGCAAGGGTCTTAGAACTATTAACTACAATGCCATAAATGCTCAAAATTTAGCATCTTCGAGTAATGTTTTTTATAATGCAGGCAAAAACTACCTCTCGGTCATTGTAAATATTGGTAATCTTGTAGAAAGCATACCAGAATATCTATTTTATTCAACTTCGACTAGTCCTATCCCCGATATCACAGCAATCAATATTCCTTCATCTTCAAATCTTACTAGAATAGGCTCTTATGCTTTTTATTATTGTGATAACCTAAAAGAAATAGTGATCCCTGAAAACGTATCATATATAGGTACATATTCATTTTACAACTCCGTTCTTGTTGAAACCGTTAGATATAACTCAAAAAGCACATCAACATCGATAGGCGGCGTAACCTCGAATAACTTATTTGCAGGTTATATTGGCACTAATACACTTGGCACTACCATCTACATTGGTGCTGACGTTACCGTTATCCCAAACTATTTATTCGCCACTAGTGGTCCTTCTTATAACAAAATAGCAAACGTCATTTTTCTAGGAAACAAAGTAACAACTATAGGAAACTACGCATTCTATTCTGCTCGCTTTACCGATATTACACTTCCATCTTCTCTTGTTTCTATAGGAAGCTCTACTTTTGCTGGAACTGAACTCTTAGCGACAAATATTACAATTCCAAATTCCGTAACCTCAATTGGAACAAACTCTTTTATGAATTCAGGGATAACAGGTGTAACAATTGGAAGCGGTCTTACTTTAATACCAGCGAATGCCTTTTATAACTCCAAACTTTCTTCCGTTGTTATTCCAAGTACAATAACTGTGATAAATCTTTCTGCATTTTCTAACTTATCAAACATACGATCTATAACAATTTATGGTGATGCTACAAGAATAGATCAATATGCTTTTCGGTATGCTTACGCTCTAACCGAATTTAATCTCGGTATTTCTGGGAATTTTACTCTTTATGATAACACTGGACTATGGTTAGGAGAGGCAGCTAGAGATTCTGGTGGTTTTACTTTAAATATTTTAAGCCCTGTGACAACGATCCCAGAGTATGCATTTTATTCCACCAGCTCTAAAATTTTAAAGATCAATTTCACCACTGGTGGGGCTTTGGAAACTATATCTCAGTACGCATTTTTTAAACTTCATTCTAGTGTCAACTCTAATGTTGTTATAATACCAAACGGAGTGACAACAATAGGAAATAATGCCTTTATAGAAAGCAATATTACTGCTGTTTCCATACCGCAATCCGTTACATCAATTGGAACAACTGCTTTTGCCTATATCTATAACCTAGAAACATTTGCCTACGGTGGCTCCATCCCTATAGGTGCATACTCAGAAATTCCTTGGATTTTAAATAATTCTGGAAGGGATGTGACTAGTGAAACTTCCATGTCAGGTGATCCAGGCCTTGTCATTCAAATCAGAACAAATGTCACTTGCATTCCTGATTATATGTTTTTTGAGACAATATATGCATCATTTGTTTTAGGTGGAGGACCTAATCTTCAAGACATAGGAAGATACGCGTTCTTTTCAAATATCAATTTAATAGAGGCTAATCCATTCCCAAGTTTAGTTTCAATTGGTGAACAAGCCTTCCGTAACTGCTTAAAGTTAACCTCATTTGTATTGCCAGAGACACTAACGACAATAGGTGGTGGTGTCTTTGATAATGTTCCTTCTCTAGCAAGTTTTTACATTAAATCTGTTAATTTAGTAAACACAACGGCAAACTTGTTTTTTAATGTAGGTATTGATGTTCAAGGTGGAGCCACACTACGCATAGGTCCCGATGTAGAGGTTTTTCCTAATATTTCAATGGATCGTCCTGGTGTTAATAATTTTACATCAGTCATATTCGATCCTAGCACAAAAAACTTATCGATTTCTGCCTTGGCTTTTAATTGGTGGACTAAAATAAAAACAATTATATTACCAGCTCGAACAACCTTTATTGATGGTTACGCCTTTAATCGCTGTGATGATCTTGTAATTTATGCACCATTTCCATCTAAGCCTGCCAGCTGGGCCACAGATTGGAATCCTTCAAACTGCCCTGTTTACTGGGGATTCGATGATGCAAATATTTTTACTGTTGGCAATTTTAAATATTTTATTAATTCTGGAAATGCACACGCATATGCATATATAGGCAGTGCGACTTCAGTAACTATGCCACAAACTGTCACAATAAGTTCAACGACTTACCCTGTGACTTCTGTAATGACTCGCACTTTTAGTGGCACCGTCGCTAAAATACTAAATATTTCTGATAATGTAACCTCTCTAGATAAAGGAGCTTTTAGTAATTCAAATCTAGAAACTATTAATATCCCAAAAAGCACTACAACTATTGATAGGGATGCTTTTGTACATGCATCGAGCCTTGAAGCTATTAATGTTGACTCTCAAAATACCACGTTTTCAAGCCTTGATGGAACTCTACTAAATAAAGCTCAGACTGAATTTTTATCGTACCCAGAATACAAGTCTGCTTCGTTCACAATACCTAACACGGTTACTACCATAAAGGAATATGCTTTTCAAAACGCTTCTCGCCTTATTGCTCTGACAATACCATCAGGTGTTAATTCAATCGGACTGGCTGCGTTTTCAAACACATACTTGTTAAGCACCGTGAACTATAATTGCATAGACGCTAATATTTTTGATACCTATTTTCCTCAATTCTCGAATGCTGGGCGTGATAGTAGCAGTGGTCTCACCGTAAACATCGGTGCTAGCGTAACTAAAATACCTAATTATTTTATGCACGCCCAAACATATTTTAAGACTTTAAATTTTGCTACTAATAGCTCACTTATAACTATTGGTAATAATGCTTTCAGCAATACCTCAATAGAGAACTTGTCTGTTCCTGCAACTTATTTGACAAGAATTGGCGATCATGCATTTCAAGAATGTTATCAGCTTAAAACCTTTTCATATACCTCAGACTCTGTTGCGCCTTATGCAAATTTGGTTATTGGCACTTTAGCTTTCGCTTATTCTGGTCTAACCTCTTTAACACTACAATCAAATGTAGTAGGTCTTGAGGATCTATCGTTTGCCTGGACACAGATTGCCTCACTCGATCTTACAAATGCTACAAGTTTAACAACTATTCCTCGAGCGTTTTATAATTGTGCTTTACTTAAATCAGTATCGTTCCATCCAGATATTACTTCAATTGGCGATGAGGCTTTTGCACATAGCTACAATATTTCAAGTATTGTCATCCCAAAGAACACTACTGATATAGGACCCTATGCGTTCTACAGCTTGTCTTATCTTCAAAGTTTAACTATTTCAGAAAATGTAGTAAGCTTTGGCGATACTTCATTTTCTCAGGCTAATTCACTCGTTGAAATAAAATACAACGCTACAGCTGCTAATAATCTTTTTTCAGCTTCTCAGGTCTTTGCATACCTTGCTAGTAGTTCTCCAGATGGATGTCGTGTTACTATTGGTGAAAACGTGACAAGTATTCCATCATATTTATTTTACACGTCAACAGCTGGGCGTGTTAATGTATCAAGTGTTATATTACCAGCTGTAAACAATCTTACAATAAACCAATATGCATTTTCTAACCTAACTTCCTTAAAATCAATAGGCATTAGCAATAATGTTACTACTATCAGTAATTATGCGTTTTATCAGGATTCTGCTCTTACAATCTACACCTCATATTCATCACAACCATCTGGGTGGGCGAGTAATTGGAACTATAATTCTATTCCTGTTTTGTGGAGCAGATCTAAATCTATTTATTCCTTTAACAGTAGTGGAGGAACCGCAGTTTCTCCAATTCAAGATTTCGCATTGTCCATAGGACCTGTTTCATGGCATAGTCAGTATACTACAGTACGTTGGGCACAGGGCAGTGCCTCCTCTCTATCATTTGTAACATATCCCTTTTCCTCCTCAACAAATACAACGCTCACTGCCGTTTGGGGCGGAGATGGTAGATCATTCGAACAGGCATTTCCTTGCTTAGCAGGATTCAATACTGGAATACCACGAACTCAGGATACTACTTATTACTATTATAAATTTGTTCCAACAGTGTCTAAATCGTATGTTTTTCTTTCATCTAAACCTAATGGTGACCCATATGGTTACCTATATAATGCTTCAGGCACTTTACTAGTTCAAGATGATGATTCGGGAGGAAATAACAATTTCAAATTTACTTATACACTTGTTGCTAGCACTGTCTATTACATTGGTGTTCGCTATTTGAGTGGTTCATTCGGTCCTATTTCCTTTTCGATAACATGATGAGCTTAATTTAACATACTTTTTTAAAAACAAAGTAGTAGAAGTATTTCTATGTTGGTTTTTTAAAAAGCGAGTTCAAAACTCTATAAATTAAACTCTTTAAAAGTCTAGACTTTTTAAAACTAAACCATTAAAGTTGATCTATTCATAAAGTATCATTTTAAAGTAATGTAGAGATAAAAATATTAAACATTCATAATCAAAGCCGTGTATCTACATTATTACAGTTTAAAAAATTATTCGACTACTAAATTTTTAACCTTATGTGTGAAAAGTATCCCGCCTCTATAGGCGGGGATATGAAGGCACGCCTTGCGGGGCCCCTCCTGTATTGACACTTCAAAGGATTTGTGATAGAATCAGCGCATATAAGGGAGGTCGGATTTTCGAGTGGCCTTTGATAGCAAAATCATGCGGTTCAAGATGTGTTCACCTTGTGCTTGTTGTAAAGTATCGGCGCAGGGTCATTCAATGTAGCACTAGCAGCTCAAAGAAATCTTTGAATATATCTCCAAGCTACAAATCACCCTTAGAGAGTGGAATCAACAGACCATGTAATATACTTTTCAGTGCTGAGACAAAACGGATATCAGCAAATTTATCAACACATACAAGAGCGCAAGTAGCCGCATTGTAAAAAAAGAGTTCCCGCAAATACACAAAAGTCTTTGGAAAGAATATTTTAAGCCCGAACTTTTGTTTGTTGATCGCTGGCGGTGCTCCTATAGAAGTAATTAAACGATACATAAAAAGCCAAGGAAAATGCATATGAATAAAGCGTTTCGCTCAAGTCTTAGCCAACTTAAAAACATTGTGCTGTTTTCAAAAAACTTTTGGTTGTTGCCGATTTGTCTACAACCGTGTGCTTGAGATAAAACCTTGCATTATGACTCCACTAAGGAGTCGTTATACAACGCTGTCGCAATACAAAACCGAGTTTTAGTGGCTTAGCAAGTGGATTCACTCGCACTGTGAAACGAGGGGTTACATCTCGAAGCGGCTTTCCAAAATTTCTTCTGATAAATCAATAGGCTTTCCACGGATCAAAAGTAAGCACCAAGGGCACTACAGTTATACGACAAACCTTGCT
>JAITQU010000163.1 GCA_031288735.1 Christensenellaceae bacterium | reverse complement strand
TATATCGAAAAACCGGTTTTCAATAATACTTCTTGAGCGGCTCCGAAAGAGTCAGATTCTATTTTGTCGGCTATTACTTCGGCACCGGATATCGAGGAGGAGACGGATTCGGGGGATTTGACTTTGACGTATACCGGTAGCTCGGTTGTTTGGTTGCAAAGCTCATACCATTTTTTCTGGACATACTTTTTAATCGTACCCATATTTTTCAATTTTGAATTCATCATATCATACGCAGGACTGCCTTCTCTGTGGAAATATGCACTCGCGACTTTGCTTGATATCAAATTAACAGTAGCAATGGTGTTGGTGTTACCCTTGACCTTGACTTTTATGTCTCTTGCATCATTTATAACGGAAGTCACGTTTCTTTCCATAGCTACAATAATTGCTTTCTTCAAAGATAATAAAGAATACTCATCAAAAAATTGACCTATATTTGATCTTTCACTAGAGAAATCTTCCATACACACATCAATCTGGAGAGGTGATTCTGCTACGGTTGGGGTTGTTATTGGTTCTTTGCAATAGTTAAGTAGTTCAGTAAGTACGTCATCAATATATCCATACATAACTTCTGCGTGTGGGGTACCAGCTTGCGGTAGTCCATTTGCTAAGTCAAATAAAACAGGATTCAGTGGCGCCGAATCTAGTTGTTTTAGTCTTTCTTCATCAGCTTTCCAGTTAGTTAATATATTTTCACATAACTTAGCAATATCTACTGGTAGTGGCTCAACAATTGTTATCTTACTTTTCGCAGCAAATATTTTTGAAACCAACATATAGTTGGTCGTGGCGTACTCGCTACTACCCGTTATAAGCCAGTGCGGTAACTGCTTTTTTGCATTGGCGTTTGTCTTTACAATATTCTCATAAATTGCTCTCATAATTGAATAATCTACATATTTTTTGATGTCCTCACTAAACTGAACCGAACCTGACGGTCTGGTTTCTACTATAGACTTTTCAGACGTTCTTCTATGAACACAGCTTATTATGTTTGTCCATTGTAGATTTACATATTTTGTAAGCGCTGTTCTATAGTTTTGGTTGGTAGGAACGAGAGAACAAAATCCTTTATTTTTTCTAACAATTTCTTGCAGTTTTTCTTCCAGTTCATATTTTTTTACACCACGCAAAACCAATGTATTAATGTAATTCCTTGAATCTACATCAATGATATCTTCAAATGCGTTATCAGTAAAAACACTAAAACGCATTTTAAGGGCTTGAAACAGATATGTATAATTTCTGCCTAAATGTAAACCCATTACATAGTCAATATATTCTCCCCAGACCGTAAAAATTGTTTTATTTTTCTCTGACATGTTTTTGTTAGTAAACCCAAAAGTTGTGAATTTGCTACCTTCAGACTCTTGTTGATTTTTAGCCATAGCCAATATTTCCACAATTCTGTCATTAGCATAACTAGACAAATCTTCCTGACTTGGCAAAGGTGTTCTTGCATTACTTATTGCGTTAACATCCTTGTTAAACTCCAAAGCTTTATCGCCATCATACTTTTCGACAAATTCATACGAGACATCCGGCCAAAACTTTTTGTATGCAGCCGCATCTTGCATAATATTTTGGTCAATCGATTTTCGGTTTTCGCGTATTTTATTTATTACCAATTCGGTTAGTATACTTTTGCCTTTTATTATTGTACTGGGTTTGACTCGTGGAGTTTCAATTAAAATTGGAAAATGCAATTTTAAATTATCATAGAATATCTTGATATAATAATTTATAGTGTTCTCAACTGTTTTTGAAAAAGATACGTTGTCATCTAATTTTACTACAGTTGGTATATTTGAAATGTCAATTTTTACAAGTTGCATTTTTTGTGGTTCATAGCCGTTACGTGCATTTGTCGTGATTGCATTTGCAATTGCGTTGTTTATTTGTGTCGTTTTTTCTACAACGTAATGTTTAAGTAATTCTCCATTTCTGACATCTATTGTATTTTCATTGGATATGCAGATAGTATCAGTTTCTAACATTTTAAATGCTTCGGGAGGAGGAGGAACTGCCAGTTCTTCTTTTCTTATAAGTTCGGTTTCTGATCTACCGCTCAACAGTTTTATAGTACCAGAACAGTACTCACTACGAAAATATTTTCTTAAAGGTTCATTAAATAATTCAGCATCAATACCTTCTGCTGCTCGTGAAAATAATGTCATGCTAGAATGGAATTTTTGAAAATCTAACTTTCCAAAAAACTTTTCAAGTGATTTAGCATCTTGGAAACGCTCACACAGTGCTTTCGTAGCTTTTAGTAATCTTTCTTTAAGTTCCTTATTTGCAAGATACGCTCTAGCTTCTTCTATGTTACTAATGCTATATTTTACAGATATGGACGACGAACCAAGTTGCATTTGTGGAAATATATACCACATCCAATGCTTAATCTTTTTAGTGTTATTACTAATTTCATGCAATGCTTGTACGTACATGCCATTGCTGTTTTGTGCTGCAATAAATTTTTGCAAGTCATAATCACGTTTTTGGTATGATACTTGCTTCATTGTTTCTTTATGAAGTATGCCGTTGAAATACTTGTTTAGTATTGTGCTAAATATTGGGTCTGGGTTCGATGTTTGCAAAAATAACGTCACGCTAGAATGTATCTTATTTACGTTTTCCCTAAAAAATGACTGAAAATCCTTCGGCGTATATCCTCGATTTATGGCATTCAAAAACACCAGCAATTTATGTCCTAGTGACTGTTTTTTTACTGAATCTAACAACTCATAGTCAAGATAATACTGCACTTCAGACAAATTATCAAGATAAATAGTATTACTATTAGGTGAATGTGCTTTTTTTATTTGCGGAAACAACAAGTCGCAAGCTTTATCTACAGTAGCACGCCATGTTAGTGATTGCGAGTGTGGAGTTTTATGTACTACTGCCTCCGCTACGGCTTTTACAATAGTACCACTGTTTGTATCTGCTGGGTTTATTTTCTCATTTTGTTTTGCATTAATACCTCGAAACTTGCTAATAACAGACTGCGGCGGAGTCGTGACCGGGTTGGTGACATGAATAGGGTTAACTTTATCATCTGTAGGTTTAGCAGTAGGTTTAACGGTAGGTTTAGCAGCATGATGAACGATAGTTTTACCATCAAAAACTTGACCATTAAAAAGACTTAGTAAAATTTTTCCAAATATAGTGTTGGCATTCGATAACTGTGAAAATGACGACACACTTGAATGCAACCTATCTACATTATCTTTTCCAAAATACTCTAAAAGCTCTTCGTTTGTTTTAAATCTATTGTACAGCAGCGTAGAAAGTGCAATTAACCTTTCGCCAAGTACCGGATTGTTATGGTAAGAAACAAGTTCGTCCAAATTGTTAGCACTACTAAGGTGCAAATCATGGTTCTTGTAGTCACTTGTTGACAACGGCGGGTGTGGAAAAAATCTGCTCATTTCATAATATTTTGGAAATTTCTTTATATTCGTATTTTTAATGTCTCTTTCCACAAGTGCAAACGCTTGTATGTTTTCATATTTATTGGGATTTGTCAGTGTTAGTGGTAATTCCAGTTGTATAAATTCAGCTTGCTTATCAATATAACTTTCTATTTTCTTATCAACCGGCGTTTTTGCTGTGTTATTTGTATCTCCAAAAAACTCTTCTTCACAATCTGTTCTGCAATACAAAAGGGTATAAAGTGTTCCATTGGTAGACTCATCGTCTTTATGAGCAGGTTTTCCATTGTCTGTAATTTCTAAAACCTCTTCATTATCAATAAGAAACCATGTCGGCTTGCCGTTTACTATTTTCATTGTCTCTGTTACATAATGTCCTGTCTTGGCATCCATTCCACTGTGAACTATTGAACCACGTAGCTTGTAATTGCAGTTACCTTTAACACTTTTAGCATCTATATATTTAGCTAAATTTATCGTTTCTGGAGCTTTTACAAAATCATATATTTTTGTGGCTACATCACTGGTATTGACCCTTTTGGCTAATTCATCCACACTAGCTCTTAGAATTTCTATTTGCACAAGTGGCGGATTGTTCATAATTACATTACGAGATAATGCAGATTTGGATTCTTCAGAACCGTTAAATTTAACTTTACCACCTATAGGCTTCCAGTCAACCTCGTATTCTAAACAGTCTTGGATTGTAATTTTTTTATCAGAACTATTCGGCGGTATATGCAATCTAAGCAAACCACCAGAAATATCGTCTCGCTCGTTTATAAGTTTTCCTCTTTCTGTTGTATTTTCAGGTGTAACTATATCTTTAATTTTAATCCCAAAATTAGAACAAAAATACTTTGCAATCTCATCTTCAGATTTAAATTCATCTGCAAGGTCAAAAACAAATGCTATAAACTCGTCTACGTCTTCTTGCATATGCAGATTCTCCTGCTTTAACATACGTTTTTCATTGTAGGTTGCAGATGCAAACGAATAAGACGTAGCCGATGCGTCTTTACCATACATTTTAGTAAATAGCTTTTTGAGTTCGGTAGAAAACAGCGATTTGCTAGGATTATTAATAATCATATCGCGAATTTTTGGGATATTATAAAGTTGGTGTAAATAAGCGTTCGAATAACAAGAACTACTATAATTTTGTAAACCCGGCAGCGTGCCGTGCTTTAATGGCTTATATTTGCTTGGCGGTCTGTAAACACCACCATCGTTAAAGCGTGCATATAAGTTGTTTACTCCAACTGGTCTACTACTTCTTGGGTCTAATAATAATGTACTGGTCATTTTATAGTAATTCTTTCTAGCGTATTTCGCATAAGCCGATCTTTCTGAATCAGTCAATTTTTGTCTTTTGTCCAATGATGTACGTTTGTCTTCTAAATTAGAACCGTCTGTGGCTTTTCCATTTGCAAAATACTCTTTTTGTAAATGCGGCCATTCTAATAACTCTAAACATTTACTGTTATAGTAGTTATCAAATTTTACAAAAACTCCGTCCTTATCGTTTCTTTTAAGAAACTCTACTAGTTGGGTTATCTTGTCTTTAACTTTCGCCGACTTTTCTCGTACGTAATCTTTAGTTTGTTTATCAATACCAGTATCATGTACTAATACGCTATTTACAGCCGCATCAAGCACCGCTAATTGACCCTCTTTTCTATCAAATACATTGCAAAAATGGATTACAATATTTGCACTTCTAACCAAGTAATTTATATCGTAGCGATCCTGGTTGTTGCTCAATACTTTGCTACGCTCATGCATTAATTCAACAATTTTTTCTAATTCAGTTACGCTTGCTTCAAATTTTTGTAATTGCTGTGTCTGTATTTCGTTTTTGTAGTTTTTAGCAATATTGTTTTCAATTTCGTCTATTTTGCGGCCAATGTTGTTAACACGATGTGAATGCTGACTTGCCAGCTTTCCTTTAACGCCCACCAACAACTTCTCATATACTGAAAAATAGTATTCTTCCGCACTATCTTTTTTCATATAGTTAATAAAAAATCGATACCCAGCCCATATAGCTTCGTTATTGAAATCATAACCAAAACGCGACCGGTAATATTGAAAACGCTCTTCTGCTGCAATTCTAACTGTCAAGAGTACGTAAAAAGTTAATATCCTATTTTCTTTGTCATTGTTACTAATTTTTATACCATCTAATAGATTTTGCATATTGCCCATTTCCATTTTTTGCTTATCAATTTTGTTATTAACCATATGCTTACACTGCAACTCTATAATATTGTTAAAATTAGTCGTTATTTTTTCGATAGCACTCAAAATAGAGGTTTGGTTCTTATTGTCAAATATTATTTTTCTTGCTTCCGCTAATTGTGCGTCAGCATTAGGACTGTAGAATGACGCAGGCAAAATACCTCTTACAAAATCATAGTTAGTTTTTGTTATTGCATCTGTCAAAAGCTGATTTTTCACTCCGTTTATTATTACCTCTTGTTGCGGGTTTGAAGCTAGTGGTGTTGTCGGTATTTTTAGCAATTCGGGTTTTGACTCCAGTTTCTTGTCGCCGGAGCCTGCTTTCTTGTCGCCGGGGGGAGTTGCTTTTTTACCTTTTTTGCCACTACTACTACTGCTGCTACTATTATCTTTTTCTTGTGGATCTGGTAGTATAAAAACAGGCGCTCTATCGCCAAAAAACTGCTTTACTTTGTTTTGTTTAACATATAAAAGCATGTACGGAACATCGTAACCCGGACTGTTAGATGGGTTGTTTATAGTAGGATTTTCAATTTCGTAGGCGTAACCGTCATTAAACCCATACCACTTGCCATCAATAAGCAACTCTGTAAAATAATGACCACTAGTAGCTGTCCCTGAATGAAATATTGCACCGTAAAGTTGATACTTTGTATCTTCGTCTTGACTATCTGCTGTCCTAGAATTTTTTAAATCCAAAGTAAGCGGTATATTTACTGACGTCTCATCTCTTTCTGTTTCTATTCCGTCCTTACGCTTAAACCTATCCAACCGTACTTGCAATAAATTCGGAAGACTTACAAACTGTTTCGTCTCAATGGCAGGTTTAGGGTTGGTAAAGTCAAAGGCATAACCATCTTGCATATTGGTAGGTTGGGTAAAATTTTTAAAACATTTATCAAGCGAATTACTGTTTTTGATAGACAAAGTTACGTCCTGCATAGAACTTGCAAGCACACTTGATTCTTTAGAAACACCATCATTTGCTGCTATTGTTGTCTGCTCTTTTCCAAAAAAATTATCCAAAAAATCAGTAATATCTTTTTGTCTTTGCTGGTGTAGTTGGCTGTATATCAACCTCAAAAACATTCTTGAAAAGTCAAAAACATCATGTGCATCAGCTTTTTCTTCCGGCGACCACGGCAAAGCACTTATGACCTCTGATGCGGAAGTAGGCTTATTGTTTTGCATTTTAATAAAGACCTCGCGAAGTTTTACTAATGCAGTCATGTTTTTTATATCAACAAATTTACTCGTATCCATCTTAATTATACCGTTTCTAAATTCAGGAATATGATAAAACAGTTGAAGTAATGAGTTTGCATAACAAAAAGGTCCATTGTTCTCCAAACCTATAGGGCAGTTTTTTGCTCTTTCAGAAATTGTTAATTCGGCTATTAACGCTTTTTCATACTGTGTAAATTCTTGTAAGGCAGGTATAACATTTCCATTGTAAATCGCTACCGCTTCGCCCATACCCGACCCTTCTTTTATTTTTACTATGTAGTCAATTATACTATTCATAGCCTTACATATGCCAACTACTTTACGTATTGCTGCTAGTCTGTCTTTTTTAGAAGTATTTTCAGGTAGTTGTTGGTATTTTTCCTTGGCTAATATTAAACTACTTGATAAATTCTGAAATCTTACCAACTGCTTTTTGTATACCAAATCAACTATATGCTCTCTTTTGCTAATTCCATATACCAAATTTTTAGTTATCCATTTAGCAAGTGCTCTCTTTGCCGCAATTTGTATATTTGGGTCTATTTTAAAATTTTTAAGATATTCTCCACTTTTCCTTGCGTCAGTAATGTAATCTCTGCTAATACTTACGGTAAAATTCTTTTTATCCGTATAGTTTTCTAACCATGGACCAAAATTCGACTCCATAGATTCAGCAATAGTGTGATCCAACCACATTACTATATTGTTATTGCCAATTTTTCCAACAAGCTCTGTTGTATCTACAAGCAAACTTTTGGTTTTTGCAATTGTCCACACTCCAGGCCGCTCTATTTTCATTGCTGCATCACTTTTGCTCCCGATAAGTACTTGATTGTATAAATGGTCTAATACGCGATTACTTACAACGGTAACATATTCATTTATGACAGCTTCCTTTTCCTTGTTTTGTATGTAGTTTTGTATGTAGTTTTGTATAGCCGAATCTGCCTTTTGAATTTTATCTGCTTTTTTTATGCTTTCTTTAAATTCAAAATTTACCATCATGTCATAGCCTTTTTTGTACTCAAAACTCGGTGCTACAAGTTGTTCTAATCTGGAAACAAGTTCTTT
>JAITQU010000061.1 GCA_031288735.1 Christensenellaceae bacterium | reverse complement strand
TAGCGTATTAAAGTAAGGATTGACTGAAAATAATCAAAGTCTCATTTTGGTCTCGCTTCGGCGACATTCGTTATTATCATCCCTGAACAGTTAGTTGTAGGTTTTGACACCCTAACCATACACATGTATTATTCCTCAAAAAATGTTCTGACGAAGAAATATCGCTGTCTCATAAAATTAACGAAGCCCTTAAAAAATTAAATTCAAAACAGAATATAAAGTGCATACCAAGAAATATCGGGAAATTTATCTTAGTTAAGAGTACTCCCAATGGATCGGTGGTCTACATAAAAAACACTAGAGTAATAAATAGTCATATTGAAGACGCTGGTTATTTTTTGTTTCTTACTTCTATGAAATATCTAATTCCCGACACAGCATTGCCAACATATAGGATGCGAGATGCAATTGAAAAAATGTTCGAGCAATTTGCAAATCGCATTGAATTTGATTCCCTACACACTCACAATGATAAAACAACCATTGGAAAAATATGCACAGGTTTTATTGCGCTAATATTAAGGTCGTATATCCTTAAAAAGATGGTGATGTCAACTATACAAGTTGAAAAAGTAATAGGAAAAGTTCTGAAAACATTTGAAAAAATAAATTTAGTCCTTTATAAAAATGACGAGACTTCACTTGCTTGCATCACCAAGAAACAGAAGGATTTGCTTAAACAATTAGAAATAGACGAAGAGGAATTTCTAAAAATATAACACAGAGTTTAAAAATTAACACGAAAATATCGCAAAAGACAGTAGCATAGGATTTAATTCGGGAAGTCAGGTTTTAAAATCCAGACTTTTCGCTATCGCTTGCTTTGGTACTTTTTATCACTCCGTTGAAAAAGCCTTTTGTTTTCTAATCTACTTTGTGTTTTCCTGTATACTTTTCTATAAAGTTAAATTCTTCGCTATGAAATAATTGCTCTTTTTAACATTTTAGCATTTCGATGGTGCCCCTTGCATTATCGGTTCTACTTGCTTTTTCTTAGTTTTTGACAAATTCTTTGCTCGTGTTTTGGCATTTTGTCTCTTTTAAACCTCCCAATTAGTGTTTTAAGTTGATTGGTTTTCCATTATGCTATAGAAAAATTGTGGCCCTTTTTCTATAGTAGCAAATGTCTGTATTCTTTCGCTGCTTGTAAGTTACTAGCCTATCCTTTTTACACAATGAAACTTAGAAACTGTTGTTCACCATATAAAAAAACTGGCACTTTCGAACCAGTTTTTCCCTTAAATATTTTTTTCTTTTTCTAATTGTGTTGACCTATGTTCTATAAAAACGTTTAACTTAGTTTGATCAAGAGCGGGTTTTCCTTTGTGTTCTCTTATTCTTCATCTTCAGCATCTGCGTTTGAGCTTAAAACTGGATCATAGATGCGGAATCGGTTTTTCCCAGCATGCTTTGCGTTATACATCGCAAGGTCGGCATATGTTATAAGTACATGAAAATCTGAGGTGTGAACTGGATATAATGCTACGCCAATACTTAAACCTAAACGATAATTTTTAACATATGTAGACAAATCCTTGTTGTTTAATCCACTTAGAATGCGGTCTGCAAAGGTCGTAGCCTCCTCCTCTGTTGTAATTCCAGAAACCACTAGTATAAACTCGTCACCACCTACTCGAGCTGTTACATTGAGACTCCCTGATTCAATTCTAAACACCGTTTTCTTTGGATCGTCATGTGGGGATACACAGGTTTGTAAATATTTTGCAAAAAGAACTAGCAAGGCATCGCCTGCATCGTGTCCAGCGGAATCGTTTACTCGTTTGAAGTTATCCATATCTACAAAAAACAATGCAAAGGGTGCAGCAACGTCACGTTTTTGAGTTAGTTTTCCTAGATAATCTAACAAAAAGCGTCTGTTTGGCAATTCCGTTAATTTATCGTAGTATGCTATTCTGTTTAACTCTCCTTGAATTTTCTGCACCTTTGATAGTAAAAACCAGAGTGCGCAACCTACGCCAAGAAGTGTTAGTGCCAATAAAACTGAAAGCAACACTTCGTTTATTATAAACGCTTTTCTTGTTTTTACAAAGAGTACGTCTCTTAAATCTGTTGCAACTATGCCAACAACACCGTTGCCAGGAGTTTTTATAGGTACTGCACCTGTATTAAATGAACCGTATTCGTCTTCTGAGTTCATTACTCCAGCAACAGTTTTTCCAGAAAATGCTTCTTTATGTACTGTGTCTAGCTCATAACTTGTAAATGGTTTTTCGTCCTCTTCGTCGGTATCATAAATAAAGTAATATTTATCGCCAACCTTTCGTAAAACGTAAATATATTCGGCACCAGTACTCTTCTGTAAATCTCTAAGCCTTACTAGTGTCTTAGAATAATCCTCTTCATAATAGGCAGAAGCCACCTCATCTGGCCATCCACCATTATCATCATCGTAGCCCGCAGGTAGATTCCTTATTATCTCATCATATGCACCGATATCCGTTGAGTGCTCCTTTACAATGTCGCTCGCAGCCAAAGAAATTGATATTATTTGTGATTCAATGCTGTCCTCGAGAATCCCAAGAGAATTGATCCCGTTGTAAACGCTCATGCCAACAACGAGAGCAAGAATAAACAAACTCATACAGACGAATCCAATAACAATTCTTTTTTTCAGTTTAGGGGTCACTTCCATTATTCCTCCTGTAGTTTCAAATAGTGTTACATTAATAATTAAAAATTTTAAATATTAACACTTTTTTGTCTATTTTGTTATTGTTATTTTATTTCGATTGCGCGGAGAATCTGAATTTGTGCCGTGTAATTCAGCTGAATATGCAACAAAAAGCTCAACAGCCATAGTATAAAGAAACGGTGTTTCCATCCCTCTGCATGCAGGCATCGCAAAAGTATGCTGTGCGATATCACTGACCTCGGGGATATCTGTAAATGCTATTATTTCGGCTCCTAAAAGAGAGAGTCGTGTTGCCATGTTTACAAATTCTTGGGAAAATTCCGAGCTCGGTGCGAGCATTACAACAATGGTGTTTTCTTCAATTATAGAAATTGGTCCATGCATGAATTCGGATGTCGAAAATGGTCTAGAGAGTTTATAGCAACATTCCATCATCTTCAATGATAGTTCTGCGGTCACACTCTGTAAAAGTCCACGTGAAAGAACAATAAAATTATTAATGTGTAATGTCCGTCTTGCAAATTCTCTTAAATCGTCCTTTCGAACGAGAAAATCGTCTAAGAGTGGCGGTATTTCAGCAATGTTTGTTTTTGCGCTTTTTTCGCTAAGCTTATTTGCTAGAAGATACATTGCTGTAAGCTCGGCAATAAATGTCTTTGTTGCAGAAACACTCTTTTCATCATCTACCATGAGATCGATATGGTAGTGACAAAGCTTTGCAAGTGGTGATTCTGGATTGTTAGTAACCCCTACTACTAATGCACCAGTTTTTTTTGCGGTTTCAACTACCATAAGAGTATCTGTAGACATACCGCTTTGCGAAACGGCAAGTAGCATGTTTGATTTTAAATTTACCGTTGAGCCATAAACTGTAGTTATTGAGGGCGAAAATTTTGCAACCATTATTCCGCCGATCGCCTCTACTACGTATTTAAAATATGTTGCAGCATTGTCGCTCGTGCCCCTTGCAACTGTCGTAATATTTGTAATTTTGCGGTCCTTAAATTCACGCGCTATTTCAGCAATCACAACTTTATTGTTGTTTATTACTTTTCGCATGGCGACTGGTGATGATAAAAACTCATTGAGCATAACGGACATAAAGAACACCCCTAAGAATAGTGGATATATTAATCAAAAATTTTCACAATTTCACAATATAAACAATTGCGTTATGCGTTTCTCAGCTGTTTGTTATGTTATTATTATATTGCAAAATA
Source organism: Christensenellaceae bacterium (assembly GCA_031288735.1). Lineage (GTDB taxonomy): Bacteria > Bacillota > Clostridia > Christensenellales > DTU072 > JAITQU01. Next base: position 10,974 of record JAITQU010000061.1, on the reverse strand, counting down.
ACACAATTGTAAAACAATTACTGTAACAAAATATTATAAAAAGCGACACATTTGGACAGAAATTGCTTTTTGTTATCCTTATGTTTTCTTCTTTGAGTTTTCCTTTTGTTTTTTTCACTCTTGTCCTGCTTTAAGGTGGACTTCTATTAAAGCCCTTCTCTATTCTCCTTAAAAACAATAAATAAATTTCAGAATGTGGTTAAGCTAATAAAATTAGCTTCTTAATTAACTCAAACTTTTATCTTTTTTTGGTTTTTCATTGAGTAAGATTTATAAATTGCATTTTAATAATTGCGTTGATTTATATTATATGTTAAACTATGCAAATAAGAACAGAAAAAAGGAGTTTTGTATGGCAAACATTAAATCACAAAAAAAGAGAATTCTAATTAGTGCTGAGGAAAACGCATCAAATGTGTCAAAACGAACTAGAGTAAAACACAGCATCAAGAAATTTGAAAACGCAATCGTTTCAAAGGATACTGCTCTAGCAGCAACTCTTCTTCCTGAAACAATTTCAATTATTGACAGAGCTCAAAGCGATGGTGTTTATAAGGCAAACACCGCAAGCCGAAAGGTTTCTAGACTTTCTAAGCTTCTCTCTGATTTAAAGAAAGCGGAATCTCTCTAATTTTTGTAGATACAAAACATCCTTTCTTGAAGGTACAATTGTATTTCAAAACATTTTTTAACACCAAGCAAATGATAAAGGACAAGTTTTGTAGCATTCCGTTTTCTCGGTAACTGGGTGTGGCGCAGCTTGGTAGCGCGCTTGAATGGGGTTCAAGAGGCCGGAAGTTCAAATCTTCTCACCCAGACCAATCTTTTATGAAATTGAATTCTTAGCTTGGGTTTTTGCTTGTCAACACCTAATCTATCTATTGCTTGTTACTTTAATCTTTATTATCGAAACTATACTCCAACTATGCGCTGTCTTGTAAAAAATTTAGAGCTACACTAAACCATTTTATTTAAGAAACTCTTTTGACAAAATTTTGTTTTTGTCATTTCTTCTTAAACAATTTCTGTCTTTGATATGAGATCTGTTAAAGAAAAATCACAGGCTCTGAAAATTTCAAGCTTCCTTTAATACCTTTATTTTTGAAAGACTGCCTCAGTGTAAAAATATTCTTTTGTTAATACAAATATAAATAAATTTTAACCATATCTTCATTGTAAAAGTTTTAAGGAGCAAAGAATTATGTCGAAAATTGTAAAGGAAGGGTTAACGTTTGATGATGTTTTACTCTTACCACGTCACTCGCAGGTTTTGCCAAAGGAAGCCGATCTTTCGACAAAACTTACAGACACGTTACAGCTAAACATACCTCTTATTTCCGCTGCTATGGATACTGTCACCGAATGTGGGATGGCCATTGCTATGGCTCGCGAAGGAGGGTTAGGTATTATTCATAAAAACCTTTCAATTGCGGATCAAACAGTGCACGTTGACAAAGTCAAACGAAGCGAACATGGTGTTATTACTGATCCGTTTTTTCTATCCCCAGAAAATCTCGTAATCGATGCGCTTAATTTAATGAAGAAGTATAAGATTAGCGGCGTTCCGATAACAAAGGGGACAAAACTTGTAGGAATTCTAACAAATAGAGATTTGCGTTTTGAAACTAATTTTGATCAGCCAATAAGCAACGTTATGACAAAAAACAATCTTGTTACTGCTCCTGTCGGTACCACATTGAAAGAGGCCCAAAAATTACTAGGGCGTTATCGTATTGAAAAACTTCCTATTGTTGATGATGATTTTAACCTGAAAGGCTTAATTACAATTAAAGATATTGAAAAATCAATTCAATACCCTTTTTCAGCTAAAGATAAAAACCAACGCCTACTAGTGGGTGCTGCGGTAGGAATCGGACGCGATACTGTCGAAAGAGTTACCTCTCTTGTTGGTGCTAAGGTAGACATAATTGCTATCGATACGGCACATGGACACAATCAAGGGGTCATCGATATGGTGGCAAAAATCAAAAACAAATTTCCAGAGCTTCCAATTATTGCTGGCAATGTTGCAACGGCTTCAGCAACACGCGATCTTATTAAGGCTGGAGCTGATGTTATAAAGGTGGGTATTGGCCCTGGTTCCATTTGTACAACACGAGTAATTGCTGGCATTGGTGTTCCTCAGATCACAGCGATTATGGATTGTGCTGAGGAAGCTGACAAATTTGGTAAACGTATAATCGGCGATGGTGGCATCAAGTTCTCTGGCGACATAGTTAAAGGCATTGGTGCTGGAGCAAGTGCTATTATGATCGGTGGCTTACTTGCTGGCACGCAGGAGTCCCCAGGTGCGCTTGAGATATTCCAAGGACGAAGCTTTAAGGTCTACCGCGGAATGGGGTCTATTAGCGCAATGGAAAGAGGAAGCAAGGATCGTTATTTCCAAGACGATACTAAAAAGCTGGTCCCAGAAGGTGTTGAAGGCCGCGTTCCCTATAGAGGCCCTTTATCCGATATGATCTTTCAATTGGTAGGTGGTTTGCGTTCAGGCATGGGATATTGTGGTATGCAAACGATCGAAGATCTGCGAACCAAAGCTGAGTTCATTAAAATTTCTAACGCTTCCTTAATAGAGTCACATCCCCACGATATTTCCATTACGAAGGAATCACCAAACTATAGCACTAAAGGCTAGTTTCTTAAACTGTTTCTTTTGTTTTCTAAAATGGCTTGCGCAAGCCGTAATGCGATAATTGGACAAACCTTATGAACAACACTCAAGAAAAAAAGGAAATCATAATTGTACTAGACTTCGGCGGTCAATTTAATCAATTGATAGTCCGCCGCATCCGAGATCTTGGCGTTTACAGCGAGCTTCTTCCTTACTCGACTAGTATTGAAAGGATCAAAGAAATATCGCCGATTGCAATTGTGTTCACGGGTGGCCCTAATAGCGTTTTTGGAAAGGAATCTCTTACTGTATCGGCTGAATTGTTAAATCTTGGCATCCCAATATTGGGTATTTGTTATGGCGCACAGCTTATTGCGCATATGACTGGCGGAAGTGTTAAGACTGCTCAAACCCGTGAATACGGCAAACAAGAAATTTCTTATTCCCCCTCTTTGATTTTCGACGAAATTCCACAAAAAAACATTTGTTGGATGTCACATACAGATTTTGTAGACAGCATACCTGAAAACTACAAGATACTAGGCTCTACAAGCACATGTAAAATTGCTGCCTTTGGCGATGAGCAAAACAAAATTTATGGTTTACAGTTCCATCCCGAGGTAGTCCATACTGCGTTTGGAACTGAAATCCTTAAAAATTTTGTTTACAAAGTAAGCTCAGCTACTGGTAATTGGACTATGAAGAACTTTATAGATGAGTCCGTTAAAAAAATACAATCGGTAGTGGGTGACAAATATGCTATTTGTGCTATGAGTGGCGGAGTCGATAGTGCGGTTGCAGCAACACTTGTCCATAGAGCAATTGGTGACAAATTGTATTGTCTACTTGTTGACCCAGGCATTATGCGCAAAAATGAGTGCTCTGAAATTTTGTCTGTTTTCCGAGATGGACTAGGGATGAATCTTAGACTAATAAATGCAAGCGACAGGTTTTTAAAAAAGCTTGAAGGTGTTGCTGATCCTGAGAAGAAAAGGAAAATTATCGGCAACGAGTTTATCCGTGTCTTCGAAGATGAACGCTCAAACATCGTTGGTCGTTGCGACTTTCTAGTACAGGGAACAATTTATCCTGATGTTGTTGAAAGTGGGTTTAATGAGTCCTCACGGATTAAATCACATCACAATGTGGGGGGGTTACCAAAAGTTATTAAGTTCGCTTCGATAATTGAGCCACTTAGAGATTTATTCAAAGACGAGGTGCGCCGCGTTGGCTTCGAGCTTGGATTACCAAAAGCTGTTGTTATGAGACAACCATTCCCTGGTCCAGGCTTAGCAATAAGAATAATAGGATCTGTAACAGAAGAAAAATTGAGTATTTTAAGAGATGCCGATGCCATTTTGCGAGAAGAAATTGCAGTTGCTGGTCTCGACACTGAGATTTGGCAATATTTTGCTGTCCTCACTAACACGAAAAGCGTAGGAGTAATGGGCGATTCTAGGACTTATGACAATACTTTAGCAATACGAGCTGTCACAAGCGTAGATGCCATGAGTGCAGATTGGGCACGTATCCCCTGGCCAGTTCTTGAAAAGATCTCTACTCGCATTATAAACGAATGTCGACAAATTAACCGTGTTGTATACGATATAACCTCTAAACCGCCTGCTTCCATTGAATGGGAATAACACCATTTTCATTTGCATTTCAAATTTAAAATTTTTCCTTGTTTCTTTCAAACAGAGTACTATTAAGCAACATTAAAATGTGTAGCATTGAACCTAAACTATAGTTTCAATGCATGCAAGTGCGTTAAAACACACAAACAAGACAGCTTAATTTAAGAATAAGGACTACACCTAACATGGATTTTCAAATAATTTATTAAAACACATAGACATCATACTATTTTCATATCTAATAGTCACTTCAACTTAATATAGCTCTTTTGAAATCTATGCTTCATGTTTTTCTAATCAGTCAGATGACTTTTATAAAAACTTCAAACACCTCTACTGTGAATAGATTGTGAGCTTTCTATCTCTTTTAAGCACTCTTTAGCAAAACAAAATTGAAGTCTTCTTTTACCACTTGCTTTAGTTTAAAATGACGATAAAAAGCTACAGGGAAGTATTACTATATGACGCACTCCCGACTAACGCCTACGGCGTTTGAATCAGGGTTTCTTTAGAACTCCCCCTTAGCAGGATGTTTTAGAAGCTATCCCCGCGTCTCACGGTTCGATGTAATGCGCTATGAGGTGAGTAATCGAAGCCCTTAGCGTCGAATGATTATTACTATCTCGTCCACTCGAAAATCAGACCTCCCTTATATGCACTGAATCTATCACAAATTCTCAAAGTGTCAATACAGGACGGTCGAACAAGGTGTGCGATTCAGCTCACCGCCTATAGAGTCGGGAGACTTTTAACACATAAGGTCAAACTTATTAATTACATTCTTGCGATTTTCTATCTTCTCGATTTAACAATAAATCAAAAAATTATTACTCAATACTTAAAATCGTATGTTTCTCGGTTGAAACTAACTTTTTACAAAAAGATAAAGGAGCTTTTAAGATGAATTCTGATAATCAAAATATTACTAGCACACTAAACCAAAACGGAGCCAAGGTTGTTGTAGTAACTGGCGGAGCTCGTGGAATAGGATGCGCTATAGCATTGAAGTTTGGTCTTTTGGGATACAATATTGTTATTGGGTATAATAACTCTCGTTCGCAGGCAGAAAAGCTCAAAGAGGAATTAGAAAAGTCATGCCGTGTGAAAATATTCAGAGTTGATGTTTCTCGATTTCAAGACTCTCTTTTGCTAAGAGATTTTGTTTTACAAGCCTTTGGCAGGATCGATGTCTTAATAAACTGTGCTGGCGTTTCCCTTTATGGATTGCTCTCAGAAGTCACACAAAAAGAAATTGAGCTCGTTTTTGATGTTAACTTAAAGGGAACAATAAATATAACTCGCTCCTTTATTCCATCAATGGTAAAGGCAAAGAGCGGGAAAATTATTAACATAAGTAGTATGTGGGGAATAGTAGGTGCATCCTGCGAAGCGGTTTATTCCGCTTCTAAAGCGGGAGTTATTGGCTTTACAAAAGCTATTGCAAAGGAGCTTGGGCCATGTGGTATTACCGCAAATTGTATTGCGCCTGGTTTTATTAAAACCGACATGACAGCTGACTTTAGTGATGATGAGCTAAAGGATATAATTAAAAACACGCCACTCTTACGAGCTGGAACAGTTTTTGATATTGCAAATGCCACTTTTTTCTTAGCGAGTGATGATGCATCGTTTATAACTGGGCACACTCTGTCAGTAGATGGTGGGTATTCGTTATAAAACCAATACTCATTCTTTTACTAATTTCTATTTATGGTTCGACCGTCAAAATGTTAATTTAGATTATTGTGTTATTCTAATGATGTGTAAATTGTTTTATAGACATAATTAATCGAGGTTTTATGCGGAAATTAAAGGAAAATGCTGCAGTTTTCGTCATCAGCGAAGGTGTTTTTGATTAATATTGTAACGTATGTGTTTTGCCGGTCTAACCATTTATGTATTTAGAGCATTTTTCAACCGTTAAAACCCTTTGGTCTTTTAAAAATTTATAGACAAATCCCTTTATTTGAACTTCTTTAATATTAGTTTTAACCTAAATTCTTCCTGCTAGAAGCTACTGCCAAAATATTTAGTATTGACAAGCATCGTCCTTTATAGTATATTATAGATATTTTGCTGTGCCTACACAAACAAAAAAATTCCACCTTATATTATCCTTAATTTTGGTTTTTGTGTTTTGTTTCAGTAAAATTGGTTTTTTCGCTTTCACTAATTAACTTCCGTTTTTGTCTTGGTTTTTTCTACCAAACAAAGCTCATCTTAAGACACGTAAACGGTAACATTGTGTGATTGTCAAAATTTAGAGAACAAAAGTATATACTATAATAAAAATACTATTCGTTGATAAAACGGATTAAATAACGACATAATTTTTTTATAGGAGATTGTATTAATGTCATTAAAAGTAGCAGGACTAGAGGCAAAACAAAAGGTTGGGGAATTGTTAACTGACGTGCGCTTGCACTGGAAAAAACCCGCAAAGGGAAATCATGTTCCTTACAAAGAAATTGTAAACTACGGTATTGGTGGTGCTGGAAAAGAATTGGTAGGAAACCTTATGGGGTACTTCTCTTTATCTGGCACGAATACTCTTTTAGCAATGACTCTCGGTTTACGCCCTGTTGATCTCTATTACATGAGCACAATATTGACTGTTTTGAGTATTGCCTTTGCTTTCATACGTGGCAAGATTGTAGATAATACTCGCACCAAATGGGGTCGCTTCCGTCCTTATATAGCGTTTTCTGGATTCCCCGTTGTTGCCATGTGCGTATTGTTTTTGTTTTTACCATTTGGCACGATGAGGTATATGCAAAAGGTTCTTTTTGTCCTGTGCTTTGTTATAGCGCAATCCTTTCTATTAGCATTCTATAACGACACGTGGAGCGAGTTAAGAACAGTTATGTCACCAAACTCTGCAGAAAGAGCAAAAATCGTTGCTATCAGTAGCATCATTTATTCAATTTCACCAACAATCACTGGCGTGTTGATCCCAGTCTTAGTAGACAAAATTCCTGGCAACTACTTGTCTATTGAAAGCTATAGATGGGTTATAGCTCCTATTGCTATTGTTGGTGTCTTTTTAAGTCTTTTTGCTGGCTTTGGTACAAAAGAGAGAACGATAGTTTCAAAGTCATATACACCAAAGGTTAATATTATGCACAGTGTTATCCAAATATTTAGAAACAAATATTGGTGGATACGAAACATAGCGGCTTGGATCGGGTTTCTTGAAGGCTTTTGTGGCTCAATTTTCCAATGGGTTTTCCTTTTTGAAAAGCAGGATCTGACTTCTTTTGGTATTATCGTGTTTATAAACGGAACGGCTGGTCTTTTGTCAATGGTGCTTATGCCTATATTGGTCAAAAAGGTAGGAAATCGCAATCTGGTAATTCTATTTAACTTCTTAAACATATTTGCTATCCTTGGCATGATGTTCTCATACAAAATTTTAGTTATATATATTTTATTCAATTATTTCAACCTATATCTAAACAATACATTCACTTTTGTTGACCCTGTTATGCACTCAGAGGTCAAAGATTATCAACAATATATTTCTGGAAAACGTTTTGACTTTGCATTTGGAGCAGCGGGTTCTATAAATGTACCACTAACGATTGCCACAAGTTCTGCAATGCCTATCGTTTTGGAATATTTTGGTTATACTACAAATGCAAACATTATTTTTGACCCAACGATGAGAAGTTCTCTCTTTTCAACATTGTTCATTTTATCCGCTATCGGAGCGTTTATGAATCTCTTTCCTTTACTCTTCTATAATTTAACAGATTCAAAGCATCGCAACATCGTTAAGGTTTTGGGTCTTAGAGTAATGTTTGAAGACTATTCAAGAAATGAACATACATCTAGACAAATAAAAGAAAATATTGATGGAATAAACGAGTCTAAAAAGTATCTCGACATGACACCTCCTGACATCAAAGCTGAAAGAAAAGAATTATGGAAAGCTTTAAAGTCTGCTAAAATCAAAGAATTCTTTACGCTAAGAAAGAAAATTAAAAAGGATGCTTTTTTATATGAGCGAATACAGGCATCAAAAATTTTATTTAACGAATTAAACAAGTTTGAAACAGAAGAGTGGTTGTTCAAATTAAATCTTGCAAAAGCACTCACATCAAAAACCTTTACCGAGCTTGCACTCTATGAGAAATCCAGAAAAGAGGGCATTTCTATAGATGAAATTGCTAAAGATGAAGCGTTCTCTCTTTTCAATGCAAAAAATATGCCTCAAGTTTCTTTTTTAGAAAGGAAGCTTAGGTTTTATGCAATTATGTTTGCAAAAAAAGTTTTACGCATGAGCAAACGAATTATAAAAAATTATCCTGACGGTCTTGAAGAGTTTGACATGTCAGTATATGATGCTGCGCTTGCAATGCCAGAAACAAACAAGGAGGAGGAGCAGGAAAGAAAAACGGCATTAAAAATCCTTGAAAAGAAACTTAGTAAATACAACAACACCGTGCGCCCTTACATAGAGGCGAAAGAATTATTAAAGCAATTCGAGAACTACAAGAGCTATGATGAAATTGTTGAGCTCTATGATAATGCTTGCATAGAGGTTGCCGAACAGGATCTCAGATATGAAGAAGAGCAACAACATAAGGCTCAAGAAAGGAAGGAGGAAATCGAGCGGATTAAAAACAATTTACTCGAAAAACTATCACCAGAAAAGCGCGCAAAGGTTATTGCTAAACGCGAAGCGCATGCTACTAAAAATGCCGAGCGAAACAAATTAAACGCACTTTTGATAGAAGAGGCACGTGCACAACGTGCAATTAAAAAAGCTCTTAAAGAAAAGGCAGGTAAGTATGATGAATAAGAAATTTTTATTATCTCTTTTGTCTATTGTGATTATTTGTTTGTTCGTCTTTTCCGCTTTCGGTTGCACTACTAAGCAAAGCAATGAAGAAGCTTTTCAAATACTAAAGTCTGCACTTGCGTCTTCGCTTGCTAAAGAAACATTCTATTGGACTGAAAGATACGCAGAAGAAGGTTCTGGCAATTCTGGGGATGAAGGATATATCCCCGCCTACCAATCTTATGTCGAAGTTAACGTTCAGTGCGACTTTGATGAAAGATCAGGAGAACTTTTCTATGATGAAAATGGAAACCTCCGTAATCATAGAATGCGCACATATCTTGAAAAGGATGGCTTAAAAAAGCTACTTTATGTTGCTCCTATTGCAGAAAAGGGCGGTGCTTTTTATACATTGAGAAGGGAAGAGTATGCTAGCGACAATAGTAAAAACATCACATATTCTGAGCCCATGACCTTCATTCAATACAAAGAAAAGCATAGTGAGGAATATTATTCCATAACTCTTGCAAAGAAACTTCGAGAATTACAATTGTTAGAGTTCGAGGATTTAAATTTCGATTTGGATAAAAGAATTGCTTCCACAAAAGGAAAGGTTTCAACCATCGGTTTTAAAGTAAAGGATTCTTACTTTGAAAAATTTGCGCTTTCATTTCCTGGAGAAACGTCTGTTTTTTCTAACAGTGATGCTGTTGTTGTTGAAACTGCCTATGATAAGATTTCTTCTTTGGTTTGTAATCGCTTTCAAGAAACTGCCACAAGCTGGCTGTGGAAAACAGAGCTGGAAATTTACAAATTCGAGGTTGTTTACTATGGCCCTTATATTACAAAAAATATGCCGCGTTTAAGTGAATTTCCACCTCGCACTTAATTGTGCACCTCTAGTGACGTACTCCCGCCGACTAACGCCTACGGCGTTTGAGCCAGGGTCTTCTTGGGAACTCAAACTCGTGGCAGGATGTTTAACCCCGCTATCCCCCGTGCGTCCCACGGTTCGATGTAATGCGCTAAGAGGTGAGTAATCGAAGCCCTTCGCCGAATGTTGCTTCTACGCTGATGTCTCTATGATGATGTGCACCACAACTTTCGCGTGTCCACGACCTGCCTGTTAATGTCAGTCTGTCTCTACATAGCCACATACATGACACAGTTTAGGACGGAAACCACTTATCAATCGCCCAGAGGAACTTTCCTTGTTCATTCAACTTGTATCTGAGGAAACCTAAACATTCCACAGCCGTTGAGATACGCTTCTCCAAAATTCAGAGATTTCGCCATTCCACGCATACTTAAGTCCTCAATGCATACTGCATCGTAACGTTCTATCCGTCTACTCTGCTTTTGAGGAAGTCTTTTCTCTATTCGAGATATGCTGGGAATTGCGCCACTTTTTCCACTACTTTGCTCTATTCTTGCCGCCTTTCTGGCAAATGGATAACTTGCGTGGTTTTCGAGTTTCTCTTGCGATCGCTGGTAAATCGTGGGTACGAGGCTGTCGCCATTGCTGTCAGCTACAGTTCGGGCATCGAAAAATCCAACCCCAGAACATTTACAGGCTTAATGGATTCAACAGTCATTTCATGCTCTAAAGTATGGATGCGTAATACTTTAAAGACGAGCTGTGACACTGAACTGATTTCAACTTGTAATCAGTGTGAACTTGACGATGCTGTTTTACACTGACACGTCCTAACTTCGGGAGTTTCAAGTAACCATTGCGAGCTCCCGAGTTTACCAGTTGGCAAATATTTTGAGGCATGTGAAACCTAATTGTTTTCTCAAAATCATAACTAAAAAGTACGATATAACTTTGAATATACACAGGATTTTTCGACTTTTTCATTATTACAAACGGTATAAAATTGTAGCTTTAAATCACTCCTTTATCTATTGAATATTTTAAC
>JAITQU010000035.1 GCA_031288735.1 Christensenellaceae bacterium | reverse complement strand
AATGGTTATGAAACTCCCGAAGTTAGGACGTGTCAGTGTAAAACAGCATCGTCAAGTTCGCTGATTACAAGTTAAAATCAGTCCGTGTCACTCGCACGTCTTTAAAGTATTAAGCATCCATACCATACGAGCATGAAATGACCATTGAACCCATTAAGCCTGTAAATGTTCAGGTGTTAGATTTTTCGATGCCCTAACTGTACGTTGACAGCAATCGACAGCCTCATACCCACGATTTTATAGGGGTCGCAAGAGAAACGAGCAAAACTGCGCAAGTTGTCCCGCAAAAGAAAAGCGGCAAGAATAGAGCAAAGCAGTGGAAAAAGTGGCGCGATTGCAAGCATATCTCGAATCAACTGAAAGACTTCCTGCACAAGCAGAGTAGACGGATAGAACGACTACGATGCAGTATGCATGAGGACTTAAATATGCGGGGAATGGTAAAATCTCTGAATTTTGGCAAAAGCGTATCTGACAACGTCTGGGGAATGTTTAGGTTTCCTCGGATACAAGTTGACTGAACATGGAAAGTTCCTTGACGATTGATAAGTGGTTTCCGTCTAGTAAACTGTGTCATGTCTGTGGCTATGTCAACTACAGACTGACATTAAGCGACAGGGCGGGGACATGCGAAAGCTGTGGTGCACATCATCAGAGAGACATAACGCAAAAAGCATCATTCGGCGCGAATGGCTTCGATTACTCACCTCTTAGCGCATTACATCGAACCGTGGGACGCACGGGGGAAGCTTGGTAAAACATCCTGCCGAAAGTTGGAGTTCCCAAGAAGCACCCGCCTCAAACGCCGTAGGCGTTAGTCGGCGGGAGTACGTCACAGCATCCAACTTTTTAGACGACTATTAAGATTGTAAATTCTATAAATTGGTGCGCCATTCATAGTGAATTTTTACTAAACATTTCTTTAAGATTTTTAATTTAAATGATTTTTTAACTAATTTCAGATTTTTATAATATAATGAAATATTAATATAAAAATAAACTGAATTTTATGGAGGGCAGATGGAAAATTATTGTAATAGTGGAAAAAGGATGGGAAATAACAACGCAAATGGTAAAAATGCTTCAAGTAATAGTCTAGAATTTATTAAAGCCAATGGACTTAAGGAGTGTGATAGCGACTACAACAATTGTAAAGGATGTGTTGACATAGGAATATCTACACTAAAAGGCCCTAAGGGTGACAGAGGGCCAGTGGGACCAAAGGGGGATAAAGGAGATATTGGGCCGATTGGACCAGAAGGACCAAAGGGAGACAAAGGAGACACTGGTCCATCAGGAGGACCAGTAGGACCTAAGGGAGAAATGGGAGCTATTGGTCCAGTAGGTCCTGAGGGACCGCAAGGACCGATCGGAACTCAAGGCCCGATCGGACCACAAGGCCCACAAGGTAAGGAAGGAGGATTGGGGCCAAAGGGCGAGAAAGGAGATAAAGGCGATACTGGATCTAGGGGGCCTGAAGGGCCAAAAGGTGACATTGGTAGTACTGGATTAAGAGGCGAAAGTGGTGAAAGAGGCCCTGCGGGGCCAGAAGGACCTAAAGGCGAGACTGGTCCTGCAGGTGGGCCAGTAGGACCTAAAGGTGATACAGGACCAGTTGGACCAGCAGGACCTAAAGGTGACACAGGACCAGTTGGACCAGTAGGGTCTGAGGGACCTCAAGGTGTAGAAGGACCTAAAGGTGACACTGGCACACAAGGCATACAAGGAATAGAAGGACCAGCGGGACAAAAAGGAGATCGTGGTGATAGTGGGCCCCAAGGCCCCAAAGGTGAAACGGGTGGAATAGGTCCACAGGGTCCAAATGGGATACAAGGTCCTATCGGACCACAAGGACCAAAGGGTGATGGTGGACAAACTGGACCAGCGGGAGCTAATGGAAGTACTGGTGCAACTGGACCTATGGGTCCACAAGGTATTGAAGGCCCTGTAGGTCCACGAGGGCCAGTAGGTCCGCAGGGACCAATAGGACCAGAAGGGCCATCTGGGAATGTGGATAATGGAGGTCTTTCTATTATTCCGTTTTCGTCGCATGATGCACCTGGAATTTCAACCAATCAATCAGGCAATGCTATCAATCTTTGTGCAATTTCATTTTCTGGAAATTATTCAATATTGACAATTGGTGCAAACTCGACACTTACACTGACAGGAAATCAAGATACCTTTTCTATTCCTGTAGACACATCACTTGAAAGTTTGTATGCAACAATTAATACATCAATAACATACACATTTCCATCTGAAATAACCGCCTATCCCTATATCGAAATATATGCGGCAGAGCCTGACAGTAATATTTTTGCCCCCCTTCCATCGACTAAGCTTACAGTGAGCCCTGGCTATAGTGGATATGTATTAACACACACGATTAGAACTGTATCAGCTAGTGGTATTGGTATCCAATTAAAGGCAGGGACTAGAATCATAATTGGCGCACACATGGAAATTAGAGGAAGATCGAATCTAGCACAGAATTATTATTTCTATTTTACTGGGGGAGTTGGATTTAGGACCTTATAGTTAGCGCCACATTAAATTAAAAGACAAATTAATTCAAAAATATTTACCAAAGCCCTAGATAAGTTGTTTACTATAAGTAATTATAGCATTTTGAATCTATTCTAGATGAATTAAAAATACCTAATACTTTTAATGCAATTTATAATTAATACTTTAGGTGGTCTTATATAACTTAAATTACTAAAAAAAGATATACTTTAATCTAGAGTAAAGTAGCACTTACTTTAAAAAAGTTAAGTTAGCATAATTTTGAGGTGTAAAAAAGCTACAATAGATTTGAATTAAAAATAATTATATTGTTAATGCACTTAGTAATTTAGACGACTAGTTAGTAGATGATAGGAGAGTTAGATAGAAGACGTGTGGTTTAAAATCAAAAATTGAAAAAACAAATATACATTTCTACGCTCCCCTAAGAATTCAAAAACTTATAATTTAGTTGATTTTAATGTCGACATATGTTACTATATTGACATAAAGGAAAGAAAAATGACCTGTTTTTTTTATATATAACCTGGTTTTATCCTTTATTGAATGTACTACTAAAGATGCTTAAAACTACATTTTAAGTACGTAATAAGTACAATTCAATTATTATTAAAAGCGATTAAATAAAATATTTTAAGGAGTTCTTTATGAAAAAAAGATTATTTACCATTGTTGTATTATTACTAGTTGCTTCATGTATGGCAACCGTACTTATCGCATGTGCACCAAAATCCAAGGAGGATGCAATCAAAAAGCTTGAAACTGAGGAGTTAGGGTATGTTTCTAACAGTATAGCTACTTCTGCGGTAAAGATAGTATTAGATACTGAGTTTGATGGAATCGATGAAGTGTACCTTGCAGCTACTAAGGATGCTAAGAATTCTATCATTGCAATTTGGTTTAAGACCACTGCGGACGCTAAGGCTTGCCTAAAAGAATTAGAAGAAAAGGCTGATGAATACTCTTCATACCTAAAGGGAGTTGACTTAGAGGAAGGGTCAAAACCAGTCGTAAAAAGATCAGGAAAGCTTGTTTACATCGGTACAGAAAAAGCAGCAAAAGATTTTGCAAAATAAATCACAAATTTTGAAGTTACTCAGCCGAAAACTAAAATAAACAGTTTTTTAGTTTTCGGCTATTTTTATGTTTTATTTTTATTTTTTTATGTTTCTACGATTTATGATTGAGTATGATAACTTGTTTTGAATTTTTTTATAACGCACTGTTACACCGTGATTGAAACGTTGTTTTCAAACGCAAAGTAATGTGCCGTTTAAAAATCAAATTTCTACATTATAACTTACACCTCAACTGTGAATTGTTAGTGGTGATAAATTTTAAAAAGATTTTTTTAATTGCTCTCTCTATGAACTTTTTAAAAATTTGTAATCTTTATTGTTGTGATTTAAGTTTACACGACGTCAGGTTTTTAATAAATTTGGAGTGTGAACATTAAATTTTTTTAGGGTGTTAAAAGCAACCTAATAGCTGAAGTAAATTTGCGCCATTAGTGGAAGTAAACTACTTATGCCATTAGCGGAATCGCTTACTTTCTGCCTGTAATTAGCTAAGATGGTGTTGAGATGTTTATGGTTGGTAAATGTGACTGTATAAAAATTCCGATCTAAATGAGCTAAATCGCCTGATTATGTATTTAGAAAACTCTGCAATTAAAAAAACAAGAGGTCTAAGAAAAGTTAAGAAAGTATTGTTAAGCTAGAAACGTTTTATGATTTACGTGAGTTTTGAGCTTCAGTGATTTTAGGAGAACCTAGGTTATGAATCATTAGATATCACTTTTGTAGTATATAAACAGTTTGCCAAACTCAATACTAAATTAGTCATTGTCGTAGTCATATTCGAAATAAAAGAGTCTTTTCTATCTAAAATCATATATGATGTGTTTGAGGTGTTATATGATAAACAATTATTTGCCACAAATAACAGACATTGTGGTTGATAAAGCACTTGTCGCTTCTGGTTGCGTACTTATTTATAGAGGGACCAAAATGGTGCGGCAAAACACGAACCGCCTCTCAAATAGCAAAGAGTGTTTTGTGTATGCAAGACCCCGACCAAAACAAAAATTTCATGCAAACTGCCGAAACTACGCCATCGCTCTTGTTTGATGGTGAAGTCCCTAGACTTCTTGACGCATGTCAAACAGCACCCGTTTTATGGGATGCGGTTCGCTTTGCCGTTGACAGGCGAAATGAAAAAGGTCAGTTTGTTTTAACTAGTTCTGCCGTAGCGCTAGATAATGCTACCATGCACACTGGCATAGGCAGAATATCACTATCAAGATGTGGACTATGAGCCTGTATGAATCTACAGACTCAAACGGTCAAGTTTCTCTAAAGGCATTATTTGACGGTGAAGATGACATCGAAGGAATTTCCTAGCTTTCGATTGAAAACCTTGCCTTTGCAATTTCTAAGGGGCTAGACAGCATCTATCGGTGAAACTGAAGAAGTTTGTCTTCAAAGTGTAATAAATTATGTTGAAGGGGTAATCAATGAAGATGTTTCTCGCATTAATAATGTAAAAAGAAATCCCGCTCGCATTCGCGCCTTAGTGCGTAGTTATGCAAAAAACATATCCTCTACGGCAAAGATTACTACAATCGCCGCCGATATGACAGAAAACGATTTAACACTTGCGGAAAAAACAATAGGAGGTTGTCTCAATGCACTCATACGAATCCATCTTATTGAGGACGTGCCCGCATGGAATCTGGCACTTCGCTCCCGAACTGCGCTTACGGCTACCCCAAAGCGACATTTTACAGACCCATCCATTGCTGTAGTTATGCTTGCATCCAACCATAAGCCATTATTGAAAGACTTTAAAACTTTTGGTTTGCTATTTGAATCGCTCGTGGTAAGAGATTTACGAATTTACTCTCAAGCGCTCGGCGTCGAACTGTTTCACTATCGTGACAAAAATGGGCTGGAGGCAGATGGGGTATCTATCTAAAAGTCGGGCGCTAGGGTGCCATTGAAGTCAAAATGGGGACTAAAGAAATTGAGGAGGGTCTGCAAAACACCTGTTACATTTACGCGCGGTCGTAAACACTGATAAGATGAACGAGACATCTTTTCTCATGATTGTCACCGCAGGTCCGTATGCCTACCAGCGAAAAGATGGCGTTTTTATTGTTCCTATCGGTTGTTTGAAGGATTAGTCTATGTATGTTTTTTTGGCATGCTACAATACGGGTTCAGTGCGAAAATTTGAAACAATAAAAACACCATTACTTTAATCTTACGATATTTTTAGCTATTCTTTCGTTTGGCTCTTAAAAAACCTTAATTTTATCAATTTACTACTAAATTAATATACACTCATGATCAATCATAAATTTCTATTTTTAGTGCGATTCTAAAAGAATAATAGAAAAAAGTGTCATAAGAAATATAAATTACAATAAAATATATTAATGCCATTCTTAAACGAAACGCTCATCAAACTTGGATTATCCTTTGAATCTAGTGTTTGTGGTGATAAAATCTCAATACTCGACGGTCACGCTATTTGCATTGAAGGTCACATTGCTCTGAAGCTGTATTCAAGTGATTCGATAGTTGTAAGACTTAAAAAAAATTCGTTAACGATTTTAGGCAAAAATCTCAAAATTAATGATGTTAATCAATATGAGCTTCATGTTACAGGTGATATAAAAAGTGTATCTAGAGAATAAAAAAACAGGAACTAGTAATTATACTACAATGTCCGCACCAGTATTTACATTAAATTCATTAATTGCTAGTGGGATAAATGTTAAAAATTTGGTAAGTAAGGATAATCTATTAAATTTTAATGTAAATAATTCTGATTGTAATGCCTTAGAAAGTGTAATGAAAGCAAAAAACATTGAATACGAAAAAAACAAAGAAACAAGCCTTTACACTACTATAAAAAAAGTACTGTCAAAAATTGGAATTTCAGTGGGTTTAAGTGTAGCTACGATACTATTAATACTATATAGTGCACTCATAACAAAAATAGAAATAAATGGAGTAAAATCGATACCATCTGAAAATATAATGTCAGTTCTTGAATCTAAAAATGTTAAAAGTCCAACTCTTGCATCAAAACTCGACTTTGGTTCGTTGCGTCTATTGATTTTAGAAATTGATGGGGTAGGTGATGCTACAGTATTTAGAGACGGAACAAGTCTTGTTATAAATATTCAAGAGGAGTTACCAAAACACATATCAAACGAAAGTCACAAACTACAAGAAATAAAGGCAAAATATGATTGTATAATTACAGACATATCCGTTTTCAGTGGCACTGGGCTTGTTGGCATAGGAGATGCGGTGAAGAAAGGTGATGGACTAATAGCACCATATTCTACTGAAAACGGTGTTCAAATACCAATGCGTGCAGTGGGCAGAGTTCAAGGCAGAATCCTACATAAAACCGAGCTTGTTTTTGATGAAATTATTATAAAAAGTACAAGGACAGGAAAAACTGAAACTAAAACCACATTATTATTCTTTAATCAAAAGCATTCAATAGGCTCCTCATTTTCTCAATATGAGAGTGAAGTAACTAAAAAAGTAATTCCAATGGTCTTGCCAGTCCAACTAATTACGACCGTTTTTTATGAAACAGAAAATGTTGAAATGCCATTTGACCTAGATAGGGATGGTGAAAAAATTATTTCAAGAGAAAAAGAACGGATATTTAATGCTATGACAGCAAATATAGAAGCTGAGCCAAAAATATGGCATGTTACAAAAAAAGTAGACAAATTGTTTATAATTAGTATATACTATGAGGTAGAAAACGAAATAACTTAAAAAATACTATGTAAGTAATGCATTTTAAAGTCTAAAAAAATTAGGGCATTAAGTTAAAATCATTAAATAGCATTTTTAAATAGATACTAATAAAATAAGGATTTTGCTTAATTACTAAAACACCATTTAAAACGCCAATATAGAGTTATTTAGTAAAGGCATGATGGTGTTTTAGCTTTAAAAAATAAAAAGTGATTTAAAAATATAAAAACACAAAAATTTTCAATTTGTAATACACAACATATTTAATTTTAGAATTTATTGCATGTCTTCGGAGAGAGATAGAGGTATGAAAAAAAGCAAGGAAAGGGACGAAGAGAAAGAGATATTATCTTTGATAAAAAAGAAAAAACATTTTGAGTCAATAAACAAATCCGTAATTGTAACCTGTGCTCTAGCTTTAGCTACAGCATTCATTATAGGTGTAGCGACCGAGCTATTTGACTTTGACATATATAATAAAGAAACCAGAGTAGGATTTTTAGACTCTGTGAAGGATATTTTCTTAACAACGACAATTACTACTGCTGTTTTGATCTCGATTTTATTGTTCATGAAATCAATTAGAATAGATTTGTGCGATAGAAAGGTAACACTTTTACTGTTTTTAATTGTTATCATAGGTTACGTCGTCTCTCTAATTTTTAACAGTTTTCTCAATTTATTCATCGTACCTTTTGCATTATCTGGACTTTTGATTGCATTTTTGATTGATCATAGAGTCGGAATAATGGCAAATTTTCTACTAAATATTGCATTTTTACTAAACGTTATGCTAGAAACTCAACATAATGACATAACTCTAAGTATTTCGATTGTCATTACTTCAATGCTAGCATGTGTAATTATCATTATTGCATCTCAGCGCTTTGCAACAACCAGGATTAGAACGATAGCAATAAGCGCATTTGCTGGCATGGTTTCATTTTTAGTAATACTTTCAATCGCAACGCTTACAAGTAAATATAATATTGAAAATTCAATAGGTTATGCATTTTACAGCTTCCTATCTATAATCATTTCCGTAGCCCTTTCGATGCTAGTTATTCCACCACTAGAGTATGCATTTAGAGTATGTACAATATTTCATATTTCAGAAATAACATCATTGGACGCCCCCTTACTTAAACAACTAGCCTCCGATGCGCCTGGCACGTTTAGTCATAGTTTAATGGTTGGTAACCTTGCTGAATTGTGTGCTATCGCAATTGGCGAAAGCGGACAATTAGCAAAAGCCGCTGGATATTATCATGACATCGGAAAACTCCAACAGCCTGATTATTTCATAGAAAACCAGCATGGCTACAACCCCCACGACAATCTCGTTCTTGAGGTTAGTATAAGTATTATTAGAAAGCATACCGAAAGTGGATATATTATATTAAAAGACGCAAAACTCCCTGATATAATTGCAAATGTTGCTAGAGAGCACCATGGGACTACAAGTCTTAATTATTTTCTATATCAGGCAAAACGGCTAACAGAAGATAATGTTGATCACCAAAATTTTAGTTATACAAGCCCTAAGCCATCCACTAAAATTGCGGCAATTGTCATGATCGTTGATACCGTTGAAGCAGCTGCAAGAGCAATGTTTGACACTATTTCTACAGAAAAAGAATACAGAAATTTGATAAATAAACTTATAAGCGAAAAAGCCCAATCCAACCAGTTTTCAGATTGTGATATTACATTCAAGGATTTAAAATTAATAGAGGACACACTAGTACCACACGTTACGGGACTACAACATAAACGGATTAAATATTAAGTAAATAGATAAAAGCTAGAAGATTTTTTATCTAAAAATTAAAACCTTAAAAGTCTTTTGAACCTTTCTAATTTATGATGATTGATTTTGTAAATTAAAACTAGTGATTAAATAAAAGCGCATAAGTGTAAAAAAATATTAAACGTGGGCTTACAAAAACTGGAGAAAAATAAATGATTGAGATATATGAAAATGACACCTACCTATTAGACATTAAAGCTGCACTCACAGCTACGCTAAAGGAACTAGAAATACCAGAAAATGATGTTGACGTTGAGATTGAGTTTTTAGACGAGGAGGAGATGCGAGAACTTAACAAAGACTCAAGAGGGATAGACGATGTAACAGATGTTTTATCATTTCCTGCTACTTACATAAAATTTCCATTTTCAAAAGAGAGCTATCCTAAATCTGCACTTAATCTAGAAACCAACTCTTTAATACTAGGTGAAATATGTATTTGTCTCAATCGTGCAAAAGAGCAAGCTATAAAATATCAGCATAGTGTAAAAAGAGAGGTGTGCTTTCTAGCAGTACACGGTATGCTTCACCTATGTGGCTACTCTCACAAGTCAGATGATGATCTTAAAACCATGGATAAATTACAGGAAAAAATACTAGACGGCATCGGAATAACAAGGGATCTAGAAGACAATACTAAGTCTTATAATACTAATAATATAGATAGTGAAGATACAGAAAGCGATATTGTAAAGACTGGCTATGTTGGGATAATAGGGCCGCCTAACGCTGGAAAATCAACACTGATAAACGCATTAGTAGGGGAGAAGGTTTCAATAGTTAGCTTTAAACCGCAAACAACAAGGAATTCGATACTAGGGATAATGAACACAAAAAAATCACAGGTCATGTTTTTAGACACACCTGGCTTACATATGCCAAGAAATTCATTAGGCCAATTCATGATGCGATCAGTAACATCAGCCTTAGAAAGCATTGATATAATACTATATATGATTGATGCCGAAAAATACACAAGACAAGATGATATTACCAACATTAAAAGATTAATACTTGAGCGCAATAAGAAATTAATAGTATGCGTAAATAAGATAGACCACGTAACACGGGAATTAGTAGTAGAGATTCTTCAAGCATTAAATCCAATCAGTGGTATTGACGCAGTTATTCCCATTTCAGCTTTGAAGAAACGCAATTTAGATGCACTTAAAGCACAGCTTGATAAACTCTTACACACAGGTCCTAGAGAATTTGATGAGAGTATGTATACCGATCGTGATATGCGCTTTATTGTTTCAGAAACTATTAGAGAAAAAACATTACGCCTTTTAGATAAAGAAATACCATTTGGAATAGGTGTAATAGTAAACAAATACGAAGCTAGGGAAAATGGTATTATTGACATAGATGCCTCAATTATCTGTCAAAAGGCTACACATAAACCCATAATTTTAGGCAAGGGTGGTGGAATGCTAAAGCAAATAGGCACTTATGCAAGACAGGATTTAGAAAAAACTAACGGCTCGAAAATTTTCTTAACTCTTTTTGTTAAGATAAGAGAGGACTGGAGAAATGATCATTCAATATTAGAAGAATTAGGCTATACTAAACTAGATACTAATAAATTGTGACGTACTCCCGCCACCTAACTCCTACGTCGTTTGAGGCGTGACTTCTTTAGAACTCCCACTTACGGCAGGATGTTTTACTAAGCTATCCCTGCGTCCCACGCTTCGATGTAATGCGCTATGCGTGAGTAATCGAAGACCTTTGCGCCGAATGATTATTACTTTTTAAGTCCTCTCGAAAATCAGACCTTCCTTATATGCACTGATCCTATCACAAATTCTCCGAAGTGTCAATACAGGAGGGTCGAACAAGGTGTGCGATTCATATCACCGCCTATAGAGGCGGGATACTTTTCACACATAAGGTTAAAGAAGTTTTACGGTTGAATAAAATATTTAACAATGCACATACTAGAATTTATAGTATGGAAAAAAACAAAACAAAAATCGAAATAGATAGCCTTTTATGGAATGCGTTTTTAAGCTCTGGAAAGCCTGGATATTATATGCTACACAATAAAATTAAAAAAACTACAAACAAATAATATTCAGTGAACTAAACTTTAAAAAAACAATTAATAGATTTGTGATTTGATCTACACTTGCATAAAAAACCGAATTTTTTGTAGCACGAGGAAAAAATGGAAATAAAAACGTTTGCGCTCTGTGTAAAAGCCCAGGATTTTCGTGAGAGCGATAAATTATTAACCCTTGTTAGTACAAACCTAGGCAAAATTGATGTTTTAGCGCGTGGAATAAGATCCGCTAAGGCTAAGCTAAAACCAGCAGCGATGCCGCTCTGCTTTGGAGAGTACATACTAGCAAGAACGGCTAGCACCTTTACTCTTATAGGTTGTTCAATTACTGATAATTTTTTTAACTGTTGGTCTGATCTACATAAATACGCTGCATCACAAATCATACTAGAATTAATTGGAAAAATCACATACACTGACTCTGATATTCATTCTAAAATTGAATTAGTATATGCAATTAAAGCACTGAGTGCAATAAACTATTCAACTACTTTTCCCTATTTGCCATCAATTTGGTATATATTAAAAATTCTCCCCCAAGTTGGAATAGATATAAATGACATCAAATCAATAGAGAGTTTAAAGCCAATTATTGATGTAATTTTAGAGAGCTCACCTGAAGAAACTGACAGTATCGATATTTCATTGAAAGCTGTAATTGATATACTAAAGGCTCTAAACATTCAGTTAAAAAACAGTGATATTGGAAAGACTAATTCAATCACAGAAGGACTTAAATTACTAAGCGAAATCCCTATTTAAAAAAAGCAGTATTTATCTAGTCACTTTTTAAAAATGGTGATGGATTACCATAACTTGTTATATATGCGCATTTTCTGCCTCTTGTGAGAGCTACATATAATAAGCATCGCTCAGATATTAAGCGTTGTGAAACAGTAGATTTATCGGAAGAATCTAAAGCACTAGAAAAGGGCATATTTCTCTCATTTAGAGCGGCTATAAAGATATATTGAAATTCTAGCCCTTTTACCCTGTGCATAGTTGCTAAACGAACACCATCTCTTTCACGATCGTCATGCTTAGATCTCTTTATTTCGTATATTTGTATATAAGCTTTACATGCCTTGTTGTAGTCATCAAGTAAAGATGCAGTTCTTGTAACTAGGCAAATGTCTTTTAAGTGAACACCACTGGCTTCAAGTGCTTTAATTTCATTTATTATGAAATCAAATTCCTGTCCGAAGTCTTTAAAGTTTTTAATAATCGGACTTGTACCGTGGGTTAAAGACAAGCATTTTTCCTCTTTCTCAACCTCGTCATCTAAATTATCAAAGTTAAGTCCTTTTAAAATGGCGAAAGCATACTTTCGAATTTCCTCTGTTGTTCGATAATTAATACGAAGATAACTACTTCGACCACGAACATCAATTCCACACTTTGATAAAACGGCTTTCTTTTGGTATATCCGCTGGTGCGTATCTCCTACAATGAAAATATCATTAATGTGCTTTTCCTTAGATATCGCTTTTATTAAGCGATAAGCGTTTGAGCTAAAATCCTGGCCTTCGTCTATAATAATCGAGGAGTAAAGGGGGGACTGCAAATTTTTAAGAATTAATCTACATTCAAATATAGCGGTGTCAATGTCTCTGAGATGCTTCTCTTTCATCAGCTTTTGGTATTCAGAAAACACTTTCCACACCTTTTCTCTCTGTGCTCGGTTTAGTCTAACTCCCCGACCTAAACGGGATGCCATCAAATACTCTTCGCGCGTAAAATATTCTTGCTTAGCTACGACTTCCGTCCATTCATCAAAATAAAAGTTACGATCAAAGCTAAGTTGAGATTCGGAGCGTCTAATGGCATCAGGCCAAAGGTTGTTATCCTTATCCTTATCCTTATCCTTGCTCTTTGCTTCGTCATAATAAATTTTATACGTATACCCATGCCGATTTAAAAATCTTGAGACCCAAGCATCAATATTAATCACTTCAATTTTGTTAAATTCATCAACACTGCATATTTTTTGTAGGTTGTATTTAATGTCCTCTGCAAGATTAACAGTAAAGGTAGTAAAAAGGATTTTTTCGTCCTCTGTAGCTTGGCTAGCTAGATATTTTGCTCTGTGGAGGGCAACAACAGTTTTCCCAGTGCCCGCACCACCCAGAACGCGAAATGGACCATTAAAGGGTTTTGAGACAAGTTTTCGCTGTGAAGGGTGGAGAAATAATCGCCACTGTTCGAGTGGTTCATCCATGATAGCTCGAAGCTCTTCTTCGCCTTCAACCACATAAAACGATGATTTAGTCAGGTCATTTTGTAGAGCCACTAAAAGATCATCATTTGATTCTTCTTTATCCTTTTTGAAAAATTCCTTAATTTCTGTAAGAGAAAACCCGTTTGCTAAAAAATCTAATATCTCGTAGGCATCTGATGGTAAAGACTCTTTTTGAGACACTAAATCATCAACGCTCTTAAAGCTACGGATAAAAGGTATAAGTTCATCAGGCACTCCTAAATCAATTAGGTCTAAGTCGCTTGTGTTTGAAAAAATATCCAAAGCATCGCTAGTCTCTAAATTAACCTCCGTCATGCAATCATAAATTTGAATTGAGCCAGTGTGTTTATTAACAATGCATTTCTTTCTAGAAGCCCATTCGTACGCCTCATCATGATGATCGACCCACAGAAGAAGGTATACGCCTAGATCAGCTTGTTTTGCTACTATACCCCTGTAAGTATCATCAATCCTAACAGAATATAGCTTTTTATCAGGCACACCTTCGAGTTTTTCGAAGTTAATGCTAGGATTATTAGGATTTAGACGGAACTTGCTTATGAAATTAGTTACCTTATCATGTATGCTTCTAGGCAAGCTAGCAAATGACCTTAAAAAGTCTATCGAGATTGCCATTGTTGTTTTGTTTTGATCCATAATTTCTCCTTAACTAAAAAAATCTACAATTTGCTGTGTTTCTAGTGTCAGTATTTTCCATCCACGGTTTTTAAATAAAGGGATGTTCACCATTTCTTGGTCTTCACGGAAAAATGCAATTTTTCTCCCTATCCAAACCATTTCCGCTTCGCCTATGACAATTTGCTCATCACTTTGTAATTCATATCCTACTTCGTCTGGTGCTGGGATTTTACACTCTTCACATGCTCTTGCGTAATTTTTTGTTTTGTCATCTAATAGCTGTGAAATTATTGCTTTCCAAGAGTTATCTAGAGAAATTGAATCACTTACTATATTATCAAGTTTAGATAACATAATAGAAGTGGTAGTTAGAGTAGCTAATGTAGACACAAAAGTGAAGTTGTCAAAGAATTGTAAGACATTGCATAATTGCCAAAATCCATTCCAATCCCTTTCGTATTGAGGAAATTTTTCTATACTAGGAATATTATCATTAAAGACAGCAAATAGTTTCTCAACTCCGTTATTTGGATTATTTAAAATTTTGCTAGAATATATGTTTAAAAATTCAGATTTTTTGGGAATCCAAGAAAACAATTTAATAGTTAAAGCATCGTTACCTAAGCTTAAACTGTTTTCTAGAAACTGTCTTGTATTTCGCTCAGAAATTTCGTTAATATTTAAAGGCGCTTTTTTATAAGGAAATAAATTTACATAAGCTAACGCATGCGCTCTAAGCTGTCGTTCCATATCAGGATTTTCAAGGTATTCAAAAAGTATTTCTAAATTTGATACATCATTAATATGAAGTAACTTTGGTGCCTTCTCACTTTCACTTTGCTTATAATAATGTTGAAAAATTTTATTATACATCTCATTATTCTTAATATCTAGTGTGTTTGTAGCATAGTCGCATTTTTGATTAGCTTGTAAAACGTCCTTCCAAGAAAATGACCATACCCTAAATTTACCACTGCGCCTTACTGCCTCGCGTTTTTTTGTATCGTCAGCTACATTAGATTTGTGATAAAAAAATCCATCTGTGTAGATTGCAACACTTTTACGTACGTTTTTTTTGTTACTTTTATTAATTTGATTTTCATCTTCAGATACTAGTCTCATTATAAAATCAGGACGAGTCTTTAGGAAAACACCGTCTAGACTGTCAAGATCAACTTGTGGCTCTATTTCCCAGGTTGATCTACCAATTTCAAGGCGATACCCTGGCTTATTATTTACGAATTGATTTATTAGACTACCCTTTCTATCTTTAGAATATTTTTGTAAAGCAAAAAGGAATTGCCTTTCCAATTCACTATCAAGAAGACTATCTATGGGTACATCGTTTAAGTTTCCTATTTTAACCTTATTTCCTTTTCCAGAAAGTATTTGCTCTAGTAGAGAAATAGCAGTTTTCTTTGAAATATGGCTAATGTTTCTACTCTGTCTATAAGCATAAAGACAGCGATAACAACCATCCTGCGTATCATCACATTTACAGTTTTTTAGAACCCTTAAGGATCGTTCAAAAACTTCAATTAGAGAATGCGTATCTAGCATTAATTGTTTGAGATAGCCACTGCCACCAGGAATAGAATCATATACGACAAGATATAGTTTGCGACAGTCATTGCCATCGATGGGGACGTCACTTATTATTGTTTTTAGATGATCAACATTGCCAAAGAGGTTTTTCATGCCTAGCATGAAAGCAGCTATGAAGGATTCTTCACGAACCTTTGTTGGATCAAAATTTGTTGATGGAATCAATAGTCGAAGAATTTCAGTTTTAAATTCGCGATAGAGAAAAAGACAATCAGTCAATGTGTCTTGACTTTCAAGAGTATTTGGGTCGAGTGCCTTGCAGTTTATTGCATGCTTAAGTTTATCTTCAATTT
This sequence comes from Christensenellaceae bacterium, assembly GCA_031288735.1. Taxonomy (GTDB): domain Bacteria; phylum Bacillota; class Clostridia; order Christensenellales; family DTU072; genus JAITQU01. Next base: position 4,206 of record JAITQU010000035.1, on the reverse strand, counting down.
GAACCTTGCCACAATGTGGGCAAACTTTAAAGCCACCTGTTACAAGCCTTCCAGATACACTAAGCGTTTTGATTTCGTTATTTTCACCAAAATTAATCTCTCTAAGTGTTGCATTTTTTCTGTATTCATAACCAAAAGAAAAATAATCATTATCCATTTTAAAGGCGACTAGATCATCAGAGTCTTTTACATCAACTGTAAATTGAGTGCAATATGAGGTTGTCTCTCTGCTATCATGACTATCATCAATTAGGCTTTCTTGATAAATCATTTTGGAATAGACCATTTGTACTTTTAGCATTGAACGTAGTTGTCCCTGGTCGCCCCAGTTTATGTCACCACAGTTAGGACAATGGATAGGCGTATTTTCGGATTCGTCTAATTGTGCATGTGAGCATGTAGGGCATAATCGCCACTTTTCAGTTTTTGTTGTAGTTAAATCTATCTGGTTAATATTCAATTTGTGTCCATCTACATAGAAATGGTTAGATGGCGCAAACTCGTTTATCGCAGTTGCAGAAGGTCTATTATATTCATAAATCGCGTGTGTGGGCTTTTTATCATTGTTATCATATTTTTTTGTAAGTATTGCCTTCAAAATCATGCCTGATTCAGGGAAAGCATAGTTTGGTAGTAATCCTTCATCAGATAAGAAATTAAAAACGTCCTTGCTGTTAATACTACTAACGACCTTGTCAAGTGCAAAATACTCCTCCTCAAGTTCATTAATTTCGGCACTAGGGTCATATTGATCCCTTTTATTTTCTAATATCTTTTTTCTTGAGTTTAAGTCGCGCATGCTCTTTTCAAGTGCGTCTCGCTGGTTTTTTATGGCTTCTAATGCATTTATAATTTTTTCCTTAACAGGTGGATCTTTTTTATCATCTAAGCCTAAAACAAATTTTTTAATATACTCGCTCGCATTTTTTGAAAGTTCATCTTTAGTAAACAAATTTATGAAAGTATTATATAACGTAGCACGTTTACTAACTAGATATGATAGAAAGTTAAAAGGGAATTTAGTAGAATCTCCATTATTTAGATTATTTAATGAAGTTTCAATTGTTTTAGGAACATCAAATACGGTTGCTTTTTCCATTACCCAGTCATCCATGCTGTATGCGAGAAATTGTCGCTCTAATATTGCAGGAGCATTTAAAAAAACTTTTGGTGGTTCAACATTTTTAAATATTTCCTTTGGATCAGTAAAAAAATATAGATCATGGGGCTTAGTGTTTGCAATAGTGATGCTTAGAGAATTTCCGTCTTTACGTCCTGATCGACCACTGCGTTGCAAGTATTGTGCCGATCCTGGTGGCACACTGCAAAGAATAACAGATGACAGATCACCAATATCAATACCCATTTCAAGAGTCGGAGTACAAGAAAGAACATTGGGATACCACGGTTTTCTTTCATTTTTATCACTCTTGAAAGCTTTTTCAAGTAGGTCACGATCGTTTCGGTCTAGACAGCTTGTATGATCCTTTGCAATAACTCTTACGGTATCACCAAAATTATATAGTTTGCTAAAATAGCCGATCTCGCAAGCAGGTTCAAGTTTTAGTCTTCCACTGCATTTCATGCACGGTGCACCATTCCAAATGCTTGAATTATCCTCGCTAGAATAAGTTGTATGCCCACAGGTGTCACACTTAAGCGAAGACACAATTGCAGAAACCCTTGCTTTCTTTTTTGAAAGCCCCCACACCTTATAATTATCGGTGTTTATCATTGCGTTGACTAAACCATTTTTCTCTAGCGCATCTATTACAATCATTGCAATTTTGTTATACTCATGATTAAGACAAAACACACCATTTAGACATTTGTTTACCCATCTTGCGTAAATCCCATTCCCTGAAGACTTAAGCTCATCAAAATTATCTATTGTTATATGAGAAAATTCAGCAGATTGATATATAAATCTTGGAGTATTGATCCAAGAATTTAATCCAGGTAACCAGCTTATATACTTGTTTGCTAGGTAGTATTGGTTACCTTTATTTAATATATAACCTTTAAATGTTTCATCATTGAAAGCACCGTTTTGAGCAAGAATGTTAACAAATCCAATTACGATATGCTCAAAGCTCTCATTTGAAAGCGCATTGCTATTGCCTGCCTCGTTAAATTTTAAAAACGACATATTTGCGACTTTCTTTAAATCGTCTGAAGACCATGAAATAACAGAGCATCTTGATTTTTCAAGAGATCTGTCAAACTTACTAAGTATTCCGTATTCAAGCATTATTTCATAGGATAGTCTTTTCTTAATATCTGAAATAAATATTTTTCCAAAATCGCCATCTGGGAATTTTTTATATAATTTCATGCTTTCATAGGACTGTTCCCACATCATGTTTGGTGCTGTGAATAGGCTTACTAATTCCTCTTTTGAGAGATTCTTATCTAAATATTCAACAAAATTTTCCGAAAGCTCACTTAAATTTACTAGCTCACCACAGTTTAATATGTATTTTTGTATTGCGCTTCTTAAAGTTACTTTGTAGGTTCTTGAAGTGAAAAAACCCGCACGATGCGCTGCATCCTGTATGTTGTCTGAAAAAGCTAGAGTTTTTTTGTCATCATTAAACTTTGATGCAAATAACTGGGAAATACTTACACTTATCATAGTAGCATTTCGCATACCTACAATGGCAAGCCCAAAAGTACTATTGCAGTGAGGACACTTGAATGCGCTACGGTTCACAACATATTCAAGCTCAGAATAGGAAACGGGAATTTTTCCGGTCCCACAAAGAGCACATTGGGACGAATCTGTACTGTTAAGATCAATACTTAAACATTTTGGACAAATTGAGGCTTTCTTTAGCCCTTTGATATTTTCAGGAAAGATTGCTATAAATTGGTCTAGTTTTCTGCCCTTATTAAAAAACGTTTTATAAAAAGAAGAAAGGTCAGAAATCTTAAGAGTGTCAGTAGCTGTTAAGATTGACACCCACCCAGTTTTTCCACAGCTACTACAATTTAAAACTGGCAAAAAGCTATCAATTTGATTTTCGTTAAGCTCAGTCGCTACAGCATATTTAATGTTTTCACTAGATACAGTTGCAAGTAAGCGTCTAAGCTCTTTGATCCAGAGATGAAGATTAAGTGTTAGAAATGGACGTAACATTTCGGTTTGCGTTTTTATTCTAGCGTGAGATATGAGAGCGAAGATCGTCTCAATGGCTATTTGAGCATCCTTTAATTCTGTGAGAGGATAAAGAGATTTCCTCAAGCTTTTATTACTACAAATCTCATTCATATCAATATAATCTAAGCAAACAAGCCTTAGCAAGTTTTGAAGAAAATTGTGACGCTTTAAATGCTCGCCCAAATCTATGCGAGTTTTATCGCTCATAATATCCGTATATGAAAAATCATCAAGCCAAGCTTTCGTAGCACATTCAAGAAAGGCTTTTTGGTCACATTGAGAAATTGCTTCTTCCACCTTCTTTATTGCATTTACATCAGGCGTTTTAAAATCAAATGGATCAACATCGAAAAACTCAGCATGTGTTAGTCTTTTTTCAGTAATAACACAATCTTCGTCAAATCTTTCACCAAAAATCTCACTAGCATATTTAATTATTTCGCTAGTGGATGCATTACTAGTCATTGTTGCAGATGTCCCAATACAGCAGAGATGACCTTTTAGTATGTTGAGCCTTGCCTTAAAGCGTCTAAGTAAACACGCTAGATCAGTGCCCTGTGCTCCATCAAAGGAATGAAGCTCATCAACTGCTATATATTTTAGTGTTTTAGGAACATTCTTATTCCAAATTCTAGCATCTATAGGTCTTACTAGTAAATAATCTAGCATCTTATAGTTTGTAAGTAATATATCTGGAGGAGAGTCCTGCATTATCTCATGCTTACTTATAATAGAATTTTCTGACATTACATTAGATGGGGAATATTCCCCACCTCCTACATATATACCAGCACTTACGTTACCACATAACTTTTTGTTTTCGAAAATAAGCTTGGCTATACGCTTAGCTTGATCAGAGCAAAGCGCATTCATCGGATAGATAATAAGTGCCTTAATACCACGCTCTGTGCGATGCTTATAGCAGTATTCCAGCATTGGATAAAGAAAGCATTCTGTTTTTCCAGATCCCGTTCCCGTCGCAATCAATGTGCTTCTATCATTAGTCAAAATTCTCTTGTATGCTTCAACCTGATGCTCATAAGGTT
>JAITQU010000140.1 GCA_031288735.1 Christensenellaceae bacterium | reverse complement strand
GCTGGAAAAGACACAGCAATAAGCGATTCTAATGTAGAAAAAGCTCTTTTAAATAGCAATTTGAGAAACGCGTCTTGAATTTATCAACATTAACAATTAATTCAATTGGGGTGTGAACTGTAACGCGCAATCGTCAAAGGCAAGACGGTTATTGTTTTTGTAAATAAACACATCTACACCAATGTTTAGGTGCAACAGGTACAGGAACACAACAAATTTTAAAAAAATTTGCTATTGACTTAACAACATTCAAGTGTTACAATTTATAAGCGGGTGGTTCTCAAAGTAAGCAATCTTTAAAAAAGTTATGGTTTCTAGCAAAATGTTTTTTAGCACCCCTTATACTTATTTTTTCTGGAGGATTTATATATATATGAGAAAAGCTTTTATTTGCCCTTCTAAATATGTTCAGGGCGAGAACGAGTTACTTAATCTTGGCTATTTTGTGCAGACCTTTGGCAAGAAAGCATTGCTAATCGCACATGCTGACGATGTAAAACGTGTTAAAGAAAAGCTCGATTCTACTTCAAAGAAGTATGGAATTGAGTTTGTTGTTGCACCATTTAAAGGTGAGTGTTCAAGAAACGCCGTTTCGGAGCTTAAAGGAATTGCAAAGAAGCAATCTTGCAATTGTACTATCGGATTAGGTGGTGGTAAAGCTATCGACACTGCAAAGTGTGTTGCTGAAGGTGATTCATTGATAATTGTTCCAACTATTGCTGCGACAGATGCACCGACAAGTCATTCTGCTGTTCTTTACACTGATGATGGTGCTTTTGATGACTATGCATACTTTAAACAAAGCCCTAGCGTAGTTCTCATAGATACAACCGTTATTGCAAATGCCCCATCAAGATTTCTTGTATCTGGTATGGGCGATGCTTTGTCTACATATTTTGAAGCTCGCGCAAATACCCGATCCTTTGCAAGTGTCAACGCTGGTCTTCCCTGTGGATACAGAGAGGGATTCACAGCTCCAGCAAAAGGAACTAAGTCAGCATTTGCTCTGGCATCTCTTTGTTATCAAACTCTTTTAGAGGATGGATTCAAGGCACTTCTTGCTTGTAAGGCAAAAGTTGTTACTCCTGCTCTTGAAAATATTATTGAAACAAACATTTTACTTTCTGGTTTGGGTTTTGAAAGTGGTGGTCTTGCTGCCGCACATGCTATACATGACGGTTTGACAATTCTCGAAGAAACTCATAAATATTATCATGGTGAAAAGGTTGCTTTCGGTACCATATGCCAACTAGTATTGGAAAACAGTTCTCAAGAAGAGATTGATGAGGTTATTTCTTTCTGTCTAGAGGTAGGCTTACCAGTATGTTTAAAAGATCTAGGTGTAGAAGACATCGGTTCAAGACTTATGGAAATTGCAAACAAGGCCTGCATTCCAGAGGAAAGCATTCACAGCATGCCATTCCCTGTTACTGCGTCTGATGTCGCAGCTGCTATTATTACTGCAGATAAAATTGGGCGTCTTGCTCAAGGCTATGATCAATAATGGGGAGATAGAATACTATGAAAAAAATTATTAATGCACCAGAAACTTTTGTAATAGAAATGTGTAAAGGCATTGTCCGTGCACATCCTGAGCTTGATCTTATAGAAAAGTTTAAAGTCATAAAAAGAAAAGAGATAAACAAAGATAAAGTTATTCTCATAAGCGGTGGTGGAAGTGGGCACGAGCCTGCTCATGCAGGCTTAGTTGGAAAAGGAATGTTAGATGCGGCTGTTTGTGGTGACATATTTGCATCCCCTTCAACTATCCAAGTATATAATGCAATAACCAAAACTCAATCGAAAAAAGGTACCTTATTAATCATCAAAAATTACAGTGGTGATTGCATGAATTTTGATGGTGCTATGGCAATGGCGCGTGAGGATGATGATATTGATGTCGAATCTGTATATGTAAATGATGATATTGCGGTAAAGGATAGTCTATATACAGTGGGCCGTCGTGGTGTTGCTGGCACTATATTTGTGCACAAAATATCAGGAGCAGCTGCTGAAATAGGCAAGAGTTTAAAGGAAGTCAAAGCTGTTGCTGAAAAAACAATTGCTAACACTCGCTCAATTGGTTTTGCGCTCACATCATGCACTGTGCCAGCTAAAGGTTCCCCAACTTTCAATATCGGCGAAAATGAAATTGAATACGGTGTAGGAATCCATGGTGAGCCTGGTATAGCAAGAGAGCCAATTGCATCGGCATCTGTGTTAGCAAAACGCATGGTCTCGGCTCTTTGCGATGATCTTGCAATAGCCGATAGCGAAATCGCCCTCCTTATAAATGGATTCGGCGGTACGCCACTTCAAGAGCTTTATCTGTTTAATAATGCAGTATCAGATGAACTAGAGGCAAGGCAAATCAAAATTTACCGTACGTTCGTAGGCAATTTTATGACGTCTATCGACATGGCTGGGGCTTCTATTTCTGTACTAAGATTAGATCCAGAATTAAAAAGCCTTTTAGATGCTCAATCCGACGCTCCTGCATTCAAAGTCAAAGTATAGTCTGGAGGCGATATTATGGAAACTCTCAAAACTACAGACATTATAGCAATTGTAGATAAAATGGCAGAAGTTGCAATAGCTAACGAGGTCGCTTTTTGTGAAGTAGACAGTGTTGCTGGCGATGGTGACTTCGGAATGTCGTTAGCAAAAGGTTTTAAGCAACTAAAGACAGATTGGCACGATCTTGAGACTGATAATATTGGTGTTTTTCTCAAAAGCTGTGGCAGTGTAATACTAGAATACTGTGGCGGAGCTAGTGGCCCTATTTGGGGTAGTGCATTTAGAGCAGCTGCAAAAAAAGCGGGTGGTGCTGTTGAATTAGATCTAAAGGAACTAACTGGTTTGCTCTATGCCGCAATTGATGGAATTCAGAAAACTGGAGAAAGATCTTTTGGTAGAGGTGCTGTTGTCGGGGACAAAACTTTGATTGATGCTCTAGTTCCGGCAACGCAAGCCTTAGAAAAGGCATCCATAGAACAAAAAGATTTGCTTTCTGCAATGGAATTAGGTGCTAAAGCTGCTGTCGCTGGTGCTGAAAGCACAAAAAAAATAGCTGCTCGTATGGGACGTGCCGCCAATGTTGGGGATCGTAGCTTAGACTTTCCTGACGCTGGTGCGTACGGTGTAGGTGTGATGTTTACTGAAATCGCAAAATTCATGAAAGCACGCGCTAAAAAATAATAATTTTATTATGCAGGTCTGTAACTGAGTTTACAGTGTTGTGATTGCAAAGATTGGTGGCGGTTTTAAGTGGGGCAATGCTTCAAGTCGCACAGTAGTCACTGAAAGTACTTTTACTGCGCATACGTACACGGTTGCTGGGTACTACACAAGAAGTGGAAATGCTTATATTCCGCAGTATTATTTGCTTGTACGCAAAGTTTCGCGTGTTGTAAATAGAGACAAAAAAGGTAAAATTACTTACGGTTCATATTCAGTTGCTGTTGACAGCAACCAAAGCGGTTATTTTGAGACATTTGACTTTACATCGCATAACGTTACTTACAAAACTATTAAAGGATAAATTCAATATGATCAATGGTCGAAAATTTATTCATTATGCTCTCTTCACACTTAGTATCGCACTATGTACGATACTAAGTGTGTCTTGCGTTACGACTAAGAATCAAAATAACGATGAATATTATCCAAACGTATCAGTTCTTACTCAACCCAAATCAAGCGATATATAGGTCTATGTCAACAAATCAATCGATGCTACTTTCAGTATTCCAGTTATTGTCGATACCGATTTGTCTATGTTTAACACTAATACGGCAAAAACTAACGACAAGATGTACGTAACCGACATTGTGGGCGAAAACATAGGCGATTTATTAATTACAGGTATACAATACAACTGTTTTTCTATCGATGAAGTGCCGATAGAAGGCACTACTGGAAACTATGTTTGCGTATTTAATTTTACAGTAAAGCCAATGGAAACATGGGTTTCAAACGATATAGTTCGCAAGATAAGCCAGATTTCGTTTAAGATTATTGACACAAGCATTAGCGTTCACGTTTCAGTAAATATCTTTGAAGGCGCAGACAACTCTAACTTTATTGACAATTGCCCTATACTAAACAATGCACAATATTTAACGCTTGTTAAAAGAGCAAGTTTGAGCGTTGGCAACAAACTTTCTTTTACACTCGCACTCAATTGGAGAATACAAGGTTGGGGTGGTAATGATGGAGAGGATGACAAATATGCGTCCATAGTTGGATTTCGCTTTGCTAATTCGGCACTAAGTTTAGAGTCGTTTGCCGTAGTCGTAGACAATGATGAGGGAGTTTTTGTTCCAGAAAGAAAGGATTTCTTAGACTTGTCCAATGTTATGTACAATTTGACAAGCAGACGATGTTACTGGAGTGGCAACTTTGTCGAATTTGAAGTATCGATTGTTGGGGAAACATATCAAATTGTTTCTGACTCTTTGATTATGTTATACACACTGAATGGCGGAACTGATATATACGAAGTTAATTTGTCAACTGTACAAATATATAACTATGACGCACTACTGAATTGGACTGAGTAGATGATTTATTGTGTAAACAATAATAAGAAAGATCAACGCATTTTTGAGCTTGATTTTATACGTGGGATACTCATATTTTTAATGTGTCTCCAGCACTTGTGCTGGTTCTTTTATAGGTATCTTTATTGTGGGATATGGGAGGTTAATAAAGTATCAACCTCTCTTTCTGCATTCAGTAAGTTTACTAATGAATTTTTATATATCAATCCGTTTAACGTTACTGTTCACACCTCATATGGAAAAACACAGTTATTGTCCGTCCGATGCATGATGTTTTAGAAAATGTCAGTGCTTTAGCGGATAAGTCACAACATGATCGTTTCAAATCCAGAAAATGCTCTTCAAAATAGCAATTTTTGAAATTTCCCGAGTTTAGCAGATGCAAAAAAAATTTTGACAGATAAATTGGCATAATCTCCAACAATTCATTTTACATTTTACATTCGCAAACTACCTTTCTAAATGCAAATATAAATATCTTGAATACCTTGCCACTATGTGATATAATTATTTTACTGGTTTGTACGTTACAAGCCATGCTTTAAAATCACTGATTTTACAAAGTCGTTTTTGTATTAATTTCAGGATAGATCTTGTCGCTGTATAAAGCTATATCGACATTGAAATATCTCTGCTTTGTCGGAGTAGGTTATAGACGGTTGTGAATTTGTAGATCCATTTCAGCTTTTATGTCATTTGAGAGTAGTTATGCATCACATCTAGTCTTTTTGGAGGGTCATGTAAAATGGCAGACTCAGTTAAATTAATAGGAATAGCGATTGATATTGTTGTTGTCCTTTTCGTGTTGGTTGCATTTCTAATTGGTTTCAAGGTCGGTTTTTTGAAGGTGTTTAGAGGCTTGCTTGCATCTGTAACAACAATACTTCTGGCTGTTGTATTAGTTACAACTGTTACAAACTCTATTACATCCCGGGTTGACTGGGACGAGCGTTTAACAAATTCAATTACTCCGGTGATCATCAAAAACATAAGTTATGATGATCCCAACCTTGTAATAAGATATATAACAGAAGACCAAGCTGTCACTAATCCCGAAAATGGAGAAAAAATTTGGGGTGTAGTTTTCGTAGCCAATGATGGTTCCTTTCACTCTATCGCTACGTTACCTGCTAAAACAATGTTGCAACGCGTGATCTTGAAACTTGTTATTATACCAGCCACCAATGAGTTCTTTTCTAAGAATCCTTCAGAGAGCATGAACTTATTGCGTGCTATCTCTGAACCTATTTCTACTTACTTTTTCATGGCTCTGGTTTTCATCCTCTTAGCCATTGTGCTTAGAATTCTAATCGGAATTGCATTGCGTATTATTAAAGCTATGATTTCAAGGCTATATCTAATTCATTTAGTTGACCGACTCATCGGCGGTGCGGTTGCAGCTACAATTATTACTGGGGTTATCTGTTTAGTTCTTGCAATAATAAAGAGTTTGCAATTTTTCGATGCTATGGATCCAGTTATAACAGGCATAGGCAATACTACAATTGTCAAATTGCTATACAATGCTAATTTTATGTATGATCAATTAATGTTGCTCAAGACCTTTGCCGTTACTGCCTTAACTAAAGAAAGTTAGTTAGCAACTTTCCAGTGCTAGATATGTGGATTAGTTGCAAGTAGTTAAAATAGTATGCAAATAAAATACTCTTGCACTGTACAATTTAGGATGTAACTCATGTTTCTATGTTATTGTGTGATAGCGTTAGTTCTCTTTTAAGTACTATTCTAGATACTAACAAGGTTTCGTAATATCCTTTTTTTGAGCTATCGTTATCCCGTCACATCCGTATAATTTATTTGTTTTGATGCAAATATTAATGCTTTATGAATAGAGCTGTTTAGATTTATTCATCTTTTCTCTAAAATTATATATACCTTTGTGAGTTGATACAAAATTCGTGTTACTGCTTGAGTAACGATTTTCTTAAATGCTGTATTATCCATTATCGGTTTCCTGTGTTTAATCCAAAACACAATGATAAGTTGAAAGCATACAAGCAAATTCGCTGGTTACAAGAACTCAATCAGTTTTAATGAGCATTAAGTTACATGCTTTTAAATTATGGAGGTGTCATTTATGAAAAAGTTTTTATTGTTTATGACGGGAGTATTAATTGGTATTTCTCTTGTTTTTGGGAGCGTTGCCTTAGCTCTTTATGTAGTGACTTCAGGTGTTACTATGGGTTCAATTGAAGATTTAATGACTCCAAATGCAGAAAACAAACTAACAGACTCGCAACGTGCAGTGACACTATCCGATTTAATTTTGCCAGCTGGGAAGATTTTTTCAAAAGGCATCGATGACATGACAGTGTCCGAATTTGAAGAAGCTCTCGGCACACCTGCATTATCGACATTATTAAGTAACGCTCTAGGTGCTGATATAAATCTGATACGCTCTGGGAAATTAACGGAAATTCTAATGAATACCTTGAATACCGCAACTCTCGGACCTATACTTAAGCAATATGGTATAGTGATACCGTTGGATATCCCATTGTTTCATGATGATTCCTTTCTTTATGGCCCTTTACTTTCTCAGTTCTCTACATTTCCTAGTTTACCGCTCGATCGGTTTGTAACTGTCATATATGATGCTGATGCTACTGAAGAGATTTTAGCCAGTGTTTCGATTCTACAAAAGATTGGAAAGACACCAATATCAGAACTTTCTTCTTCGATAGATCCGTTAATTAAAACTATGCTTGTTCGTGATCTAATAACGGATTCCGATCCTGATTCACTTGTAAGCAAGTTTGCTGACGTTGAAATTGGAAATCTCGGAAATAGAATTAATAATATTACTATAACTGAGGTTATGACTGTTGATGAAGAGAGTCATATTGTGCTTCGCAAACTTGCAAATGGACAATACACTGGTGGTGTTGAAGGTCAGCCTGCTAAGGTTAGTGAGCTAGGTAATTTGATACAAGGTGTTGTTGAGACTTGTACTATAGGTGACCTTTTAGGCGAAGCAACTCCAAATGAATCTAGGTTACTTCGTTCTCTACGTGATGTTCCACTAAGTTCTACCGAGTTAAACACAAAGATTAAGAACTTTACACTAGAAGACCTTTTTGACGATAATGCAAACGGCATTTTAGGACTTGCTCCACGAGATACTAAGCTCGATGATTTACCAAAGACAATTAGTAGTTCTGTTACTGAAACGTCTGTGTATAGACTGGAAAAACTTGGTGTTTACGATTTTTCAGCTACCACTCTACCTTCAGATCCATATGCTTTGTCATTCTTCTATAATTCAACACCATCAGATACTATGTCTAGATATCTTAGCGTAATAAACGGTTCTCCTAGTGCCTTGATTGGGAGTTTCCACAAGGTATATGGGAAAATTACTTCATCCTTCTTTAGTGATAATGCTGTTAAGCCAGGTGACACGCTAGTACTAATTGGCGATGCTTCCTTTGATAATGAAGTAGAAAATGAACCGTTCTATATTCCCTGCGCTGTTAATATTCGATTGTATGGGGATGATTCGAGTAATTGGCCCTACAGTAGTACAGGAGGGCTAAATCTAGGCTCTACGCCACACGCCCTTACCTTAGATCCTGACGGTGTCTTTTTTATAGCTGGTGTTGATGATGATCATCAGAATTCTGGCTACTCGTATATCGATGATCGTTATGGAACCATTATTCTTAATTCTTGTAGCACTGAAAACGCTTTTGCGTCAAACGACAGATTTAAGTTTATCGAAAACGGTGTAACAAAATATGCACCTTACATTTGTGTTAGAAGTCAATCAGGTAACTACAACAACTCTGATTTATTAACGCAAAACTGATGATCAGACAGTTTCACATCTGGTCGATAATGAGCTATGAAAATAACGAAATTACCTGAAACTACAAGTCTTAAAGAGCACCTGTTGCACTTAGGTTATAGATTCCCTTGCGATGGCAGGGGATTGTGTGGCAAGTGTAAAATTGTTGCTCCAGTGCTTCCGATCACCTCCCTTGATAGACGTTTCATACAGGAAATTGATTTATTGAATGGTGTGAGACTTGCTTGCGATAAATCAATAACGTCCGATATTGACATCAAATGTGATTTGCTGAAAAATGAACCTCTTAAGAGAATAACTGCACCTTCTCTAGTTGGCATGTTTAATCCTTCTTTCGTCGAATTAGCGATCATCGATGATGAACTTGTTGAAAGTAAACATTTTCCACTAGTTTCTGATACATGTCTTGAACTACGCTCTGTTATTGCAAAGAATGCTGTTGACTTTTTTGAAGAATATGGCGCAGCAAAAGCTACAACCTTACTTATAGCTGGTTCCCCAATGCAGGTTGCAACATTTTTAAATGAGCCCTTCGTTCCAAGTATCGTCGGCGAATTTATACTAGCATCTAATGCACGTATGCCTGCTGAACAAATATATGTCCCGCCTGCTCCAAACAAAATAATCGGAAGCCGTCACTTATTAGAGATTACACGCCTAAATATCGATGAAATGATAATCATTCCTGATGAGGGCATTTTTATTTATAATAACGCTGGGATAGATTTAGTATCTGCAAAGATTGAAATAGCTAATTTGACTGAGCTTTTCAACTCGGGAACTCAATCTGATTTGATAAACATTTTTATCGCTTCGTATATTTACATGATTCAAGACTATCATATAAGTAGCGTTTCAATTCTATCAGACTCGTTTAAAATTGAACGTTTACCACGCATCGGCAATGAAAGTGTCCGTCTTGTTAAGAGTGTTGCTATGACAGCTGCTACAAACGTAATTCTTGATAACCTGTTTAAGACTAAGCTTAATAAACTTGCAAAGCGAATCGTCTATTTAGACATAATTCAGCAAGATGCATTTCATTCAATTCTTTCAAAGCTCTAAAACTATTTTACTACGTTCTCTGTTTTTTTAATTTTGCCCCATGCCCACTACCAATGTCAACGTGAGTGAGAACCTCAGAAGGGAATGTAGTGGCCGTTGAACTCCCACGCAAAATCGCTGTCTCTATAATATCTCTTAATAGGTATGAATGGGGAATTGTTGAAAACAGATAATGCGCTAAAGACCCAGGAATTGTATTTATTTCGTTTAGATACAGCCTTTCTCTACTGTACAAATAGTCAAAGCGTACAACACCAAATAGATCAAGTTTTTTATACGCTATTTCAGTCGTTTCTATTATTTCTTTTTTAAGCTTAGTATCAATTTTAGCGGGGAATTCACGCCGGATTTTGCAACTTTGTTTTCCATTCATATATTTATCATCAAATGTTAAAAACTCATTTCCAGTTGATATTTTCTCAATCTCTGATATTATAACCTCGTTGTTAATCATAACTGCCGCAATATTTAGCTCCACGCAGTCTGATAGCATGCGCTCAACTAGAACTGAAGCACCAAAAACCTTTCCAGCCTCTAGACTTAAATACAATTCCTCGCGATTTCTTGCTTTGCTTATCCCTATACTACTTCCACCCGCTATTGGTTTAATAATCATAGGATACTCAAGCTCTGCTTCAACCTTATCTATCTCATAGCTAGTAGCTCTAACGCTTAATTCTTTACCTTCGACAACACTTATCCCTATTCCTTTTAATGCCTGCTTTGTTAATCCTTTATCAATGCAAATTACCGAGGCTCTAACATTTGTTGATGTATAAGGAATTGCTAAAGCTTCAAAAAACCCCTGCAATTCGCCGTTTTCACCACTCCCCCCATGCAATGCAAGCAGAGCACAATCAATGCTTGTCTTCCTTGAAAGCTTACCGTGTCGATGCACTTTATACATGTCTTTGCCAACAATTACAACCCTTTCATGCGCTGAAGGATTGAAACATTTAAATGCGCGCATATCAAATAATTTTTCGCCTGTATACCAAATATCGTCACGAATATATATAGGAATAGTTTCATATCCCTTGCACGGCATAGCATTTAGAGCTTCAACACCAGTAATTACAGAGATATCATGTTCTGAAGACCGACCACCAAAAACAACAATAATTCTTTTTTTCACAAACTCCTCCTTATGGAATATCATTTTGAATCAATAAAGTGTCATTTGCTTTTAATATGCTTGAGAAATGTGTTTTTGCATCTTCTATGCTTTTACAATTGTATACTTCACCTTGAAATCTGGCATTTTCTAAGCCGTTGTTTATAGCCTTGCTATTTTCGCCACACAACAAAACAATATCCGCTACATTTGCAAGCATGGTTCCTAACATCATATTAGTCTCAACCTGTAATTTCCCAAGCTCAACAATTCCTTGCGTAAACACCACTTTTCTACCTTTAAACTGCGATAATACCTCTAGCGCAAATCCTACTCCTTCAAAATTCGCATTATAGCTGTCATCAATAATTGTTATTAAACTACTATTTTCTACTAACGCTAATCGGTGCTTCACAGGACTTAATTTGCTAATTGCGCTAGCAATATCACGACTTGTCAAACCTAATCTATATGCTAGTGCAGCACACATTAAAATGTTGATAATGTTATGTCGCCCAAGTAAACGAGTGGTTACTGCCATTGGTTTACCTAGTCCTACAATCTCAAAAGAGCTTCCAGCGTTTGTTAACTTAACATTTTGCGCATATATTCCTTCCTTTTTTGTCATGTGTACAACTGCAGTTTCGCTCTTGCACTGGCAACTCATAGCACAGGCTTTTTTGTTTTCTCCATTGAATACCACATACCCTTGAGGCGGAATCGCATCTACTAGTTCTTTTTTTGTATCGTATATGGCTTGGTGTGTTTTAAAGCTCTCGTAATGCTGATTACCAATTCCCGTTATTATTCCATATGTTGGCTTTACTAGCTCACAAAGCTTAGAAACATCACCTTTATTACGTGCACCCATTTCCGCTATAAATATTTCCTCATCACCTTTTACCTCTAGCGTAGAATAACAAATCCCCAGTGGCGTATTGTAGCTCTTAGTCGTTTTGATGACCTTATATTTTATGCTCAGCATTTCTGTCAATATATGCTTGCAGCTTGTTTTCCCAAAGCTTCCTGTTATCCCAATTTTGATTGCGGACAACTTGTCTAGTACGTCTTTTGCTTTGCGTATATATCTCATATTATTGAGTGCTTCAAAAGGCATCAATATGTAACATGCTAATAAGACTACTATCCTGCTTAACATCATTAGTCCAAATTCGCATAGTAATGATATTGTCGGTTTTTCAAGATAGACGTTTATTATAAGATGTGCTGATGTAAGTAATATGGCAACTAGGATAAACAGCCGCGTGCCTCTAAATGTAAATCTATACTTTGTGCGTATGCTAATATATCGATTGCCATAATAGATAATATGAAGTATTAGTATTGCAAAAACTATCCCTATCTTTAGATGGTGATTGAATTGTAATATTATGATGGTTATAAAAACTACGCATTCGATTATTAATTCGAACAATCTAAATTTAGCATTTCCTCGCACCCTTACGAATTTATAACCGCTCGCCTGAGCATTGCGCAAACTCTGCATTGCATAAATAATAGATCCAATAACGAAAACAACACATAAGATAGCCTCAATTATCATTTACATCTCCTAAAAACCTTTTGATTTCTGCTAATGATTCTGAGCTTCGATCTAAAAACAAATAATGACTTGTACTATCCATTATTACTAAGGAACTCGCTTTCAATCCCCTTTTAAGTTTTCTTGCCATGTATAATGGAGTAGTACTATCATATCGACTCCATAATATTAGAGTTTTGTGAGTTATATATCGTAATTTCGCATTTAGATGATAATTGACTATGTTCACAAAGGTTTTTTTCATTGCGCCACTAAGAGCCTTGTAATCAACTGATCCAGCATTGCTTCTCTCAATATGCATAATTTTGCAAAGCTTATAATAATAGATATTGAAATAATACTTAATATGGCGTCGTGGACGAATCCCTGATGAATTAATCAATATTAGTCTATCTACTAAATGACCATGAATTGTAGTTAGCATCAACGCAACCTTACCACCAAATGAATGCCCTATGAGTATTACATTTGACATGCGGTAATGATTTATTAGCTCAACAACAGAAAGCGCATAGTCTCTTAATTGTAGTGGATAGGATGGATGAGGTGTGCACCCAAAGCCATAAAAATCTACTGCAGTAATGGTAAATTCATTTTTTAATTGATTGTATAGACACGAAAACACATGTCTATTCCCGCCCCAACCGTGCAAAAATATAATATCTGGTCCAGCTCCAGCTCGGATATGATTGATTAAATTTATAACTGCTCCCCCGTCTAAAAATACAACCAGAAAATCAGCGCATGTACACCCTTAGCATAATAATTTGGTCTTGTGCCAGCTAGCAAAAAACCGCATTTTTGATATAATGCTATTGCTGGGTAGTTATCATGCTTGACCTCCAACGTGGCGGCATTCAAACCGAGCTCTCGCATAATATTAATAAGCTCATTTAGCATTTCTCTGCCTATTCCCTTATTTCTTTGCTCGCTTTCAACCGCTATTGTCATTATATGCCCCTCGTCAAGGATTTGTTCAAAGCCAGCATATGCAATTACACGATTGTTATCGCGCATGACAATATAGTGTTTTGTAGGAGACTCAAGCTCAGCTCTTAAGGTGCTTTCAGACCACGCAGCGTATGGGAAAGCATCTTTTTCAATTTTAGAGATATCCGAAATATCATCAAGCGTCATATTGAAATATTTCATGTTAAAATTGAACCATCAGCAGAGGATTTTTTAATATAAAATGGTTTTGAGATTTTTGAAAAATTTTGATTTTTGTACTTGTTTATAAACGTAGCGCATGCTTTTTTAGCATCGAAACTAACACGGTAAACTGGTGTAAAAGGTATGTTTTTTATTTCATCTATATTTAATGCAGTATAAGTTAATGTGCCATCTTTAATCAGAGCATAATAATTGTTGTTTTTACAATCTATCAGAGCAAGTCCTCTATCTCTATCGCAAATAAGTGTTTCTAGTGAAGTGATTTCGATTATTTTTATTGAATTTGCATACGCAATTGCGTTACATGTGGCCACGCCTATTCTAATTCCAGTAAAAGACCCAGGACCTATTACGCAACCAATCACTGTTATGTCTGAAATTGACAGCTTAGCACTAGCTAATACTTGATCAAGTGCGGTTAATATCTCTGCTGTATGTCTCCTTTCTATATCTCCACCTAAATAGACAAAGGTTTCCTTGCCCTTAAGCAAAGCTATTCCTAACTTTTTGTCTGTAGAATCAATAATAACTGCACATACATCATCATCTAATTGTAGATCAAATAAATGTTTTTCTATTGGCATATAACTCCTGATATATCTAGTCAATGCAAATACTAAAATGCTAAGAAAATTTAAAATGCTATTAATTCAGCTACGGCAACCTTTAAACAGTGACTTTATATTCTTTTTAATATGGTTTTTCTAAAGGAAAAGTTCCATCAATTGTTATAATCCTGTTTTCAATGTCGAGTGTGTCAATCTCAACAGAAATTATTCTTTGCTCCATAATCATTGCCTTGTTCCACTCAATAACCACGATAGCATCGTCAGAAAAACAGTCATCTATTCCTAGTTCGTCAAGCTCAATCTCATTATTTATGCGATACATGTCAATATGAAAAAGACGAAACCGTCCATAATATTCTTTTATTATTGTAAATGTAGGGCTCACAACATTCTTTGTGACACCTAAAGAAAAGGCTAGACCTTGCGTAAAAGTCGTTTTGCCAGCACCGAGCCCACCATTTAATAATACAACATCGCCACCCCTTAAATTCTCTGACAACATTTGGGCAACTTTTTTTGTTTGCGTAGGGCTTGTTGATAAAAACTTTTGCATCATAAATGTAAAATATTGGACAGGTGCTTATATAGAAAGAATGCTACCATAGATGTAACTAATGTTTTTGTTAGATTTACAATAGGTGCATAAATGAAAGAAAACTCAATGCGTATTTCCATTATAAACGGCACCTGTGTAGAAAAAACTGGCAATACCCAAAAGTAGTTAGACAAAGACGAAACTATTAGATTTGAAGTTATTCCAACTACTAAACCTAAGAGCGCACCATTCTTTGTTTTTTTATATTTATAAATAAGTGAGGCTGGCAATACAAATGCTGCTGAGGCAATAAAATTGCTCATCTCTCCTACGCCTATCGTCGTGCTTCCTGTATATAACAATTTCAACAATATTCTTAATGCTTCTATTAAAACGGCCGCAACAGGACCCAAGGCAAATCCACCTAAAATAGCAGGGAGCGATGCTATATCCACCTCCACATAATTATAGGGAGCTGGAAATAATGGAAATCGAACAAGAGTATAGAGCACGGATGCCAATGCAGAGAGCACTGCAATTTTTGCCAAGTATGCTGTCGTGCGTCTTTTTACGGTTTTTTTGGAAATCGGCATTTCTGTTTCCACCAAAGCCGCATCCTGGTTTTCTTCTGCTAATTTTCCTGAAGCGGTTGTGTTTAAATTCTCCGCCAAATCAACTTGTTTTTTTGGATCAAGACCATCCTTTTTAAGGTGTCCCATATGATATATTGCTCCTTGAAACTTATGCTTTCATCTAGTTTGATTTTTCATATTAAAAAATCTTTAGTTTGCTATAATGCTTTAGAAATGCTAAAAAGGTTAAGTTTGAATTCCCCCTTCACATCCATGATTAGTGTGTATTGATGGTACTTTATTTTATGAATGAAAAAGTTTGTCTAGATTCAAGATTTTTAAACACTATTAAAACTTGGCTTATTTACTAAGCTAGAGTCTAAATAATACTTGCATTTAACACTAATTAGTTAGTGCTGAGTTTTAACCTTATGTGTGAAAAGTCTCCCGCCTCTATAGGCGGTGAGATGAATCACACCTTGTTCGACCGTCCAGTATTAACACTTCGGAGAATTTGTGATAGAATCAGTGCATATAAGGGAGGCCTGATTTTCGAGAGGACTTGGATAGTAAAATCATTCGACGCGAAGGGCATCAATTACTCACCTCATAGCGCATTACATCGAACCGTGGGACACACGGGGATAGCTTCTAAAACATCCTGCCGTGAGTTTGAGTTCCCAAGAAGACCCCGACTTAAACGCCGTAAGCGTTAGTCGGCGGGAGTACGTCACCTAGCTAGTTTAAAGTTACAGTTCACATGCTATATGATATCTTAGATAATGTCACCGCTTTAGCGGATAAGGTCACATCATAATCGTTTAAATGCCGAAAATGCCCTTTAAAACAACAATTTTTAAGATTTATTTTAGATTTAGCGTCATTCTCAATTAATTTTGTTGTTGTTTTCATATGGGGTGTGAACAGTAACAATTTACAACCTTAAGTTATCAGGTTAGACCGTCAAAATACATATGTTACAAGATTAATCAAAAACCCCTTCGCTGATGCCGAAAACTGCAGTATTTTCCTTTAATTTTCGCATAAAACCTCGATAAATTATGTCTATAAAACAATTTTCACAGCATTAGATTAACACAATAATCTAAATTTACATTTTGACGCTCGAACCGGTCAGTTGTATAATTAATTGTCGTTTTTAGGGGTGAAAAAAGACCTTAAATACATAGCTAATAATGATGCTAATTTCGAATAAGGATTATTATCTATAACAGCAAAAAAAGTGAAGA
>JAITQU010000120.1 GCA_031288735.1 Christensenellaceae bacterium | reverse complement strand
AATTTGAGTCGAAAATGGTGAAAAAGACAAGTAGAAAAGAAAAATGGTAAAATTTTTTAAATTAAGGCTAATTTATGGTGAATTCCTATATTACAAAAATTGTGATTTTATTTTAACTAACTAATGCGATATTCCTACTTAGTAGGATAAGTATGCCTAAAAGGCAGAGTAGAGGATATATAAGCTGGAAATGGATAAATATGTCATGAAATTACGGCGATTGGAGGAAAAAATGATAAATTTCAGTCTAATCACCAAAAACCTTGAATTAGGATTAAAAAAAATAGCATTTTTGAAAACGGATATTTATAACCTTATTTTCGGTGGTGCCAATAGTATTATTAACGCAAAATCATCATAAATACCCAATCTAGATTCGGTTTACCGTTCACATAGTTAAATGACAAAGTAAGTTTCAGCGAAGTTAGTTGTGATACTTACTCTGTCATTTAACGTTACTTTGCACCTAGTTAAAAAACTGAGCTTGGAAATATAATAATAGAAATTCGCATTATATTTCCTCTTAATCAAAAATAAATAAAATAGCGTAGTGCTAAAATGTAAGCAAGTTAAATTTGCCATACAAATGTCAAAAATGTGTTAATTTTTGTATTGCTCTCAAATCGTAGCACAATTATTTAGAATTAATCCTTCTTGATTAACTACGAGTTCTGATAGTTTAAAATCGTCAAGATAGTT
Organism: Christensenellaceae bacterium; assembly: GCA_031288735.1. Taxonomy (GTDB): domain Bacteria; phylum Bacillota; class Clostridia; order Christensenellales; family DTU072; genus JAITQU01. Next base: position 2,550 of record JAITQU010000120.1, on the reverse strand, counting down.
GTTAACTAGATTTTCTAATCTTTCCCATTTATCTAGTAAATCTTGGGTTCTGGCAAGCTCTGCGTCTTCTTTGACAAGTTTAATTGTCCCCTCTGTTGTTCTCAATATTTCACCAATACTATATTCTTCTGGTTTGCGGTTAAGTTTATAACCACCCAAAGCGCCTCTAGAACTACTGAGTAAATTATTCTTTACCAGTATAGCTACTATCTGTTCTAGATACTTTGTTGAAATACTTTGGCGTGATGAAATCTGCTTTAATGACAAAAATCCATCGCCAGCATTTGTTGCAATATCAAGCATTAAGTGCAGTGCGTATCTGCCCCGTGTTGAAATCCTCATATTTAATTTTCCCCTAACATATTTAGTATAGGCGTCTTCCTATCTATTATGATTATAGCACAGATAATGGTATTGATAAACTCAATTGTGAATTTTGTATGAAGTATTTATTACGATTTTTTGTATTTTACACATGTTTTTATGCTAATTCGATAATTTATGGCAGAAATTGGCAAAATTGCTAATTATAATGCAAATGAGTTAATATTTAGTGAAAACTCGCAAATTTTTAGGAGAATTTGAATTGATCTGCCAACATACGAACTGAGCTCTATAAATTATAATCCTTATTCGAAATTAGCATCATTATTAGTTATGTCTTTAAGGTCTTTCTTCACCCAAAAAGCGACAATTAATTATGCAACTGATCAATGTATAATTTGAGTGAAGGGTAATGACGATTTCAGTTTTTGTAATCTAACGAAATTTTTAGATATAAACATTCTCCAATACTTTCAAATTATTGATAGAGCATTATTTAAGGATGTATTACTATGAATAAAGTTTGGAATGTTGTTCAATGAAACTAACTATGTATAGAAAAAGTCGTAGTGTCTCAAGTCATTAAGAGTCTGAAAGTAAAAAGAATAAGGCATATTTTTAATAACGTTAGTTTTTGTGAGATGTTACAAAATTATACAAATTCGGAATGAAATAAACATAAAAACTAAAGCGATATGAATATGCAATGACTACTAGATTATGTTGCTTTGCATCTTGTTAAAAAAACCAGCGAAAAAAATTACATAAAAACATATGATGTGTATGCGTGTTAAAAACATTAAAAACGATTGCTAGAATGAAAAGATCATATAAAAACATTCAGACTGAAAAACGAAAGGAACGACATATAAATTAAATCATTGCGCATATATACATAGATATCATCTTTTCGCTCTTCTACATATGCTAAATTTCACTATCCGTTTTTTTGTTTCTAAAATTGATAATGGACATTTTGTAGGGTGAAACTTGAACAACCTAGGTCTTCTTTGAGCATAAAATCCTTTATCACTATTCTAATGATTGTCTGGTATTGGCTTTAATTATGGCACTTGTTGTCTTGGAATTTCACTCGTCGCTATCACATGGCGGTGTTAATATTTTATCATAGTCATCAAGAAAGTTATAGTCAATACCTGAAAGTTTATAGCCAATGACTGTATCTAAATTAATATTTCCAACGCAGTTAAATATATTCTTCGCTACTGCTGGATTACTCTGAGCTAACTTTCTTATTAAAAGCTTTGTTTCGAATCTTTTTGAACTGATTGTGCCACACCCATTTGAACAGCTATCTGTTAATTTACAGGCACATTGTATAAATGATAATTTGTTGTAATTTCTCCAGTTTATTATACTTGCCTCTTCCACAAAATATAGTGGACGAATAAGTTCCATTTCCTTAAAATTTGTACTGTGTAATTTGGGCATCATTGTTTGGACACGTCCGTTATAGACAATTCCCATAAAGATCGTTTCTATTACATCGTCAAAATGGTGACCTAGAGCAATTTTATTGCATCCCATGGCCTTTGCATGCGAATACAGATATCCCCTTCTCATTTTGGCGCAGAGATAGCAGGGGGAACTATCAGTATTGGAAACGGTATCAAAAATCTTTGACTCAAATATTTCAATAGGTACATTTAAGATTTTAGCATTCCTTTCTACTGTTCGGCGGTTTATCTCGTTGTATCCTGGGTCCATAACAAGAAATCTAAGCTCAAAGTTCTTTTTCCCATGATTACTAAGTTCTTGGAAACATTTAGCCATTAACATTGAGTCTTTGCCACCAGAAATGCAGACTGCTATGCAATCTCCGTCTTTAATAAGTTCATACTTGCATATCGCTAAAATGAATTTCTTCCAAATACTATTACGATAAGTAGTTATAATTGAGTGCTCAACTTCTTGATATTTTTCCATATAATCCTTAAGTATTAATGTAACATTACAAATTTGCGGCTAAAACTATGTAAAAACTTGACTTTTTAGACAGGTTTTTTTAATTTATTTTCAATGGTGCAGTGTATTATTTTGTGTAAACCAGGTTTAGAGCAAAACAAGTAACGGCGTTTTTTGATTGTATATTACTTATCAAGTTAAATACCTGCAACACCAATATAGGATAGTTTAGGGTGTTTAAACAAGTTTCTGATTAATTGAGATGACACATTAAGCATGAACTCGGTTGCTTTATGTAAT
>JAITQU010000054.1 GCA_031288735.1 Christensenellaceae bacterium | reverse complement strand
TAATGAAATAAACAAACTTAATGGCGAAGAACTTATTGTATCGTGCAACGAATGGATTAAAGAAGCTGGAGGTGAAAATCACGTAAGAGGAATCGTTGTATATCTTAATGCTGTTAATTCTGAAACCCTAAAATTATTAATTTTGCGGCTATTGGCTTTAACATGTAGAGTTATAAAACTAGCGTTAGAATTATCTAATACAAAACCTGATAGCGATAATTCACAGCTTGAAAATAATTTAAAGCCTATAAAGCTTATGGCTTTTAGGATGCTTTATATAGTTCAGAATTTGATTTTTATTCCAGCCCGGCTGAGGGGGGAGAAGCCTTTTAAAGAACTTCAAAATAAATTATCTCAGCATGAATTGTATGGTGGTAAATATGGTTCTTATACTCATTGGAAGTTGATGTTATTTCCTGAAGAACTTAAAAAAGGACACTTTAATCGTCCTCAATTTTCTACTGTGGATGAAAATAAAAAAGTCGATATTTTTAACATAATAATTTCCAATTTTCATAAAGAAATCGAAAATTGTTTAAATTTTATCGGATACAAGGTTTTTAATGAAAATCTTGCTAAATCAATGTATGAGTAAGCAGGCTCATTTTTTTCAACAAGTGTATACTTTTGAATGACTTTTGCATATTGGGCATAAATTTAAAACCTCATTTTGTAATTTTTGGAATATGATTCTATCTTTAAATATATCCAGTTTTAGCAATGCCAATGTTTTAACGAGAAACATATTTGAAGATCTGTGTATTTTATGTTTTGAATTAATCTAATTTTATGTTTGATTTGCTGTGTCTGTCATAGCAAAACAAATTTAACAACTCAAACATAACATTTATCATGATGAAAAGCTCAAGCTAATCAAGCCAATAATGATAGGCAGTGAGTTAAACAGCATGATTTTGATGTTTTTATGAGCTTTCCAATTAAGATAATATGCTAGTTAAATAGCATGGTTTTAGTATTTTGACAAGCTTTTGTCTTAACGTTGTGAACATTAATTTTTTTTTTGATTTGTATAACAGTTTATTTAGTTTATATTTGTGGTGTGTGTGATATTTTCATAGCATATTTGGCTTATACTCACGGTGTTAACGACTTGATCTAGCTTGTTGTATCGGGTTTTGTTTTGAATATCAGGTTATTGATTCTGTACTTATAACGGCTTCACAATTTAGGCAAAGTATTTGTTCCTGTATTTGTTTTCTATATTTTTTTAGGATGGTGGTTTTATGAAAAAGAGAAAAATTATGGCATCGTTAGTTTTAGTTTTTAGTTTTCTTGCTTCAAATTTTGTTAGGGCGTCGGATGTTAAAGTTAACGTGTTAGTTGTTGGTGATGAAGGCTCTGAAAAAACGTCTTTAATATCAAGAATTTTTGACGGAAAGATGTCTCAAAGCGGTTTTGAAGGTTTCGAAGCAAATAAAATAGTTTTGCATCCACCGGTTCCATTAGTTAAACGGCAACTTGATCAATTGTGCGAAGGCATCAATGGAAACGTCACACACGCAACATATAATCTCAAAAGGTTCGGTCGGAACTACAATATTCGTTTTTTTATTCGGGAAGCTAGTCTTGATGAAGCGTATCGTTTACAGCTTTACAAAACAAGCCACATAGTGATTATTATGATTGACTATGAAAAGATTATAAAAATGTCAAAAGAAAACGCTAAGCAATACGTTCTTAGATTATATAATAATGCTATTACACCAAACCCGGATGGTTATGGTTCTCCGGCATTGCATGCTGCGTATCGCCATGTTGAAATTTGCTTCAGTAAGACGGAAGGCAGCGAAAGTTATGGCGATTTTTTTGATTCAATATTTTCAGGGGTGAGAGAATTTGAGTTCGCAGGTTTTTTACAACCTCGATGATTAGCGGAGCCGGATTACCTTCACTGCTATCAGAAATTATTGCTTGGGGGAGAAGTCATGCAGATGGTAGCGAACTTTTTGAGCCGGGATGGCCAACTGCAGAAACTGAACAAACAGGGCAAAATGGATTCTTTAATAGGCTCTCTTGTTGTAAAAGATCAATAGTTGCGGCTAGTGTTGCTTTGATTCTCTCTGGGACTTTTTTGTATTTTAAATTAAAGTAAGAACCGTTAAATTGGATTGTTTATAAAAATTTATTTTATTTTTTAAGGAGTTTATTGTGTTTAAAAAGATGTTTTCTGTTTTGTTATTTAGTTTCTTGTTTTTTGGTGTTACAGCAAAAGCTTATCGTTGGTGCAAGGTTATATTTATTGGAGATTTCAAAAGCGGCAAATCAGAACTTATTCGTGCGTATTTTAGAGAGCCGTTTTATAGAGGACATGACCGAACTACGGATTTATTTGCCAGGGAGATAGTTTTTAATTACAACGGCGAAAATATCAACTTAATTATATGGGATGCCGTTGAAGAAGAAGAAGCACATAATGTGGTAAATGCATTTTTCTGTAGTAGTGATATAGCTTTTATAGTCGTGGACATGTACAAATTAGTTGAAAGTAATTTTTGTATTAATGAAATAAGAAATAGAATTGATCGATGGGCTGACAAACTTAAGCAAAATGCTAGTGGTTGTAAAGTAATATTAGTTGGTACGAAAATAGACGAGATATCAGGAATTGATTTAGAAAGAGCGAAGCAGTCGCTTGTGTTTGCGGCGAATACTATGAATAATGATTTTCAAGATACTCAGGTGATATTTGTTTCTGCTAAGTGTGACAGGGAAAACGCAGGATTACAAATTAACCTTTCTATCGTACGTGCCATGACAGTATTGGAATATATAACATGGATACGTACAACAAAAACCCTGGAATGCATATTGAAGAGATAAGTATTTTTGAAGATGCTGAAAGGTTAGTCACAAAAAGAGTTCGTGTACAGAATAGTTGGCTTTCGAGGATTTTTTTTAGCGGCCCAACAAGTGAAGTTACAGCAACAGTAACAGAAAGATATAAAAGGGACACGGGGAGAAAAGAGTACAGGCTTGTTGTTAACCAAGAAGCAGTTTAAAACAACTGGGTTTTCACAGCTGGTGTTGGCTCAAAGTTTTAAAAACGATGTTTGCAATTTTTCTTTGTAACAAAAGGCATAAACACGAAATTTAGGTGAGTTGCTGGTAATAGACCTCGAATTTGAAATCTCCGACTTTTACTATGTCGCCGTTGACAGCCCCAATTTTTCTTAGTTCTTTTTCAACACCATTCTCAGAAAGTACATAACGAAAATACTG
>JAITQU010000046.1 GCA_031288735.1 Christensenellaceae bacterium | reverse complement strand
CTCTAGGCAAATTAAGTTTAGTCCAAGCAAGGTAGAGGGCAGTAACTTTTTTAAGTGTGTCTAATTTTAATTTGTCAGTAGCCAAAAAAACGAGCGTGTTGCGAAAGATTCTTTCATGGTCTTCTCGCTTATTTAAAAAATCTAGAGCTATAGACTTAGCGAGGTTACTTTCTTCATTAGAACTAAAAACTTTTGATGGGTGCAGGACAACCAATTTAAAATACTGGTCATCTTTAATATCAGCTGAAGATTTTGGGCATACGCAAATATTTTTCAAATCAGATCTAGAAGTTTTGGCCAAGGCATCAATTTGGTTTTCAATCTCACTATATATTTCGTCATCTTGACAAGACATTGCTAGTTCATTAGCATATTTTCCAATTGACTTCTTTGTATCATACCAAAACCGGTGACCATCATCATTGAATAAATAAGTTAGTTTGTCTTTAAGATTAGTGAGTGCATCCGTGAAATTTTCGATTTTGTTGTTTGGTAAAGCTGACCCAAGTAGGACCTCCGATTTATCAATGCCACGAATACTACGCACACTCACAGGAGGAGCAGATCCTAGCATTATTGTTCTTGCAACACGTCTAGCAGCTTGACACTCACTAAATCTAGTACTACCTTGATCTATTTGGTAGGGCGTTGATGATATTCCGTCTACATCAGAGTGCAAAACAGATTTCCAACTATCATCTAGGTATTTAACCATTTCGTCACGTGTTTTTTCTCCAGCCCAAGGAAAAGAGGAAGGCAAAATTATAGGCAATGCATCGTTGTCCATCCATAGTTGATTGACAACTGTTGCCATTAAGCGTAATGCACCGCGTGTTCTTTGAAACTTTTCAAGGGTTGCCCAATCCTTGTAAATTCTATCAAATATTTCTGGATGGATGGGATAACACGAAATCATACGCTCGAGATAGGCAGTTGTTGTTGTATGATGAGGGAAAGCATCATTCGACTGATACATTTTTTGTAAGGCAGAGCAAATGGCATCGCGACTTGCAGTGTCTTCGCATTTTAGAAATAATCGACGTCTTACGATCTCAAAACTTTCTTCATCGGTAATTGGGCTCCATAGCTCATCTAATCTAGAAAAATAAGTATCAATTATATTTAATACCTTGCTTCCAGCTTCACCACCTATTTCAACATCGGATTCGGGCAATGATGCCACTACAAGACTAGAATTGCTCTTTTTTGCGGCCTCAGTTAATTGTTGAAGAAATGTTGTAAAGTTTTCAGAAGTTCCAGCTGTAAGATCTATGTTTTTTGTATTACTATAAATTGGTCTAGCATAAGCTATTAGTTCGTCAAGTAGAATCAGGCATGACCCTGCATTGTTAAAAAGCTTCACTAGTTCATCAGATCCAGGTGGCATACTTTTTTCGTCTGCAATTCTTATTTCTTTAGTGTAAAGCTCAGGGTTTTTTGCGGATTTAGCAATTTGCGCCGCTATTTCACCCCATAGAGTATTAACAGAGATCTCATATCCAACTGAATCTTTATCATTGGTATATATACGATGTGTTTTGGGTGAAGTAACACTTAGAGCGGTACCCACCACGACTGCAACATGCACCTCTGGGATAGTAGACAAGCCTGTCTCTGCTACCAAACACTTAACATCGTCATTAAATTTACTGAATGTTTCTTTTGAATTTTTAACGCTTAGAAGGTGATAAAGTGCTAGTAAACTATGAGTTTTACCACCACCAAAGGGTGTTTTAAGACGAATTATTGGAGCTCCGTTGTCTTTTCTTGCAACGCGAAGAAGTGCCTGCTTTAGCAAACATTTAATTCCGTTAGTTAAAAAAGTACGATTAAAGAATTCAACAGGGTCTCGATATTCATAGTTAGCTTCCATTAATGCAACTTGTTGTAGATCGGCTGCAAATTCTGCTTTAGTATATCTGCCTTCTGTAACGTCAGAGTGTGGACGTATAATTTCTCGCCAAGGTCTATAAGATCCACTGTCAGCTTTGCTTTTTTCTTGTGATGGAAAAGTAACAGCATTTTTTTCAGAAGTTTTTTGTGGTTTCTCTAATTTTTCAGGCGTTTGGTAGATAACCGCGTTTAATAATTCGTTTACAGCATCAACTTTTGGATAATCCATACGACGGCACAGCTTTGAAATATTATCTAATGTATCTCTTATTTTATTATTATCAAGATTAGCAAAGCATGTATTTATGTTTTCAGTGTAAATTTTCTTTAATTCATCAAGAGAAACCTTAAACGGCTCTGATAAATGCTTTTTTAGAACTAGCTCCCACTGCATTTCTACGAGCTTAAAGCACATTTCAAGTGTGATAAATTTTTCTTTTTCCTCATCCTTTAATTCGGTATTTACTTGACGTAGCTCTGAAAAATCGGATTCAAGCGGATTTTGCACGCCACAAACCCACCATTCGTCCGCACCCATTTTTCCACGTAATCTCCAAACCATATATTTGGCAAGAGCCTCTCTTAGTAGCTCAAAGGCGCTGTCGATAACTGAGCTTTTCATGTTTTATCCTCCGAATACAATTTTACATTTAATATTGAGTGCGAGTTTTATTTTAATTTTTTAAATATTTTTTAACTACATTTAATGAAATTTAGCTTTTGAATCGCTTCGAGCGTCTTTTCATAAATTCTTTGTAAGTGTATTTCTTGTTTTGTAAAAACCAAGAAAACAGTTTACATTATTTCGATGTTTAAAAAGAATTTCACGATGATCATATAAATTCTATGATAAAAAGTTGACTATACAAAAATTTAATTATTCTAATTCATCAAACCTTTTAGGCTTTACTTTTTTCATGGAGTCCTGCTTCTTTATTAATTCCTTTTGGATGGTATTCCATTCCTCGACAAGGCTATTATAATTAATCTCATCATCGGTATAGTCTTTTCTTTGTGCAATTTGAAAGACAGCGTTTGCTAAGTCTCTTGCATATTCTGCCCTTGCACCAGCTTCAGTAATTAAGATATCTGTAACACCCTTTATTCCACTTTCATTTATTAGTGCATTTGTCAAAAGTTGCATTAATTGCCAATTGCTGATAATTTTAGCAGTTGATTTCTCTTTGACTTCATTCATTTTTAGAAGCCTAGCCTCGCCGTTTTTAGCAAGCACGACATCTTGAAGGCTTTGTACAGTGATAGCCTTTGCTGTAACTAGATTTTCAAGCTCACCAAATTTAAAGGAGTCATAATGATATTGTTCATATATATCGATGCAAACTCGGGTTTCAGTATCGAAATCCGAATAATTTTCAGTTGAACAGTTATCTAATTGGTTATTAATCAGCTTAAGTGCAGCCTTTATGCTAACTGTATTTCCATTGGCTTCAATTACATTAGAATATCTTGAATATATACGCATGCCAGGTCCTATTACGGCTTGTGCCATGTCCACTGGTGCAATATTAAACTTGTTTAATTCGTCTATTGCAGGCTTTAGTTCATCCTGTAGCAAAGTAATGAATTCATTACGTTTGCAAATGGGAGCGTCCTCTGTGCGCTTTCTGCATACAATGACAATTGATGTAGATAAAGCGTTAGTTCCTATGGCATTTAATCTACTTGCGTCTTCAGTTCGCATAGGCCATGTACCAGTGATGATGAATCCCGCTTTAATGATAGCACTGAGCATTGTTTCCCACCCAGTTGAAGAAACACCGTCTTTGCTAGTTTCACTTTGCATGTACGCATAGTAAACGGTTGTTGGAATATCCTCTCTAGCATATGTATATAATAGTTTAAAGGCCTTCAGCATGGTATCCTCGAAGAAAGAGTTTGCCTTATCCCTATCTCCGTCAAAATTATACGGCATCGCAGTAATTTCTTCGATTTTTGGCACTAGTGTGGTGGAAAACATATCAGGATACTGATGCCCTATTGCTTTCTTAAGCCATATATAGAAAAAATCTGACAAATCAGCATAGCTAATATTATCATAGTATGGTGGATCTGTTGAAATCATAATGTTTCGAAGCCCATTGTCTTTTGCCGCATCCCATTGGTTGGCATGCCCCTTTTTTGTTGTAGGTAAAAAGTTTTTAAGGCAAGAGACAACGTTTTTAAGAAAATTACTAAAACTACCAGAATAATCGCTAAGAGGATTTGCTTCTGCAAAATCCCAAACCATAGCAATAGCCTGTCTAGGGAAAGTGTGCCCAACTGAATCGCTTTGCCAACTACAAAAAGAAGAATTGCGATCTGCAAGTTTGTCAATAACAAAGGATAAGTACACAGAAACTGCTTCCGCATACTCAGCACTTCCACCATCCTTCAATATTTCCTTTTTCACTTCGACTATGAGTTCTGAAAAGGTTGAAAGTGCGGTGAGCTGACGACTTGTAAACAATTGACTCCAATGTGTTATACCATAGCCTCGTCCGCTTACAAGATCTTTACATTTTGTGTTCATTTCATAATCAGGAATCCAGTCGGGTTTTGCACTCTTAGAAATAGCTACCTGCTCATCGCTAGGTGAAAAAAATCTTCTACCGTGAGCTCCTTGAGCTACTATTGCAATTAAATCAGATCCACTGCGCTTATTACAAAATTCGTCATGAATGTGTTTTGATGTTAGAACTCGTCCGCAACAAAGACATTTGAAGGTCGCATTTCCTGTTTTTATTGAGCTAGGAGGGTTATCACCATACTTAACCTCATATTTAATTGAGCTCCCATCTATGATTGGCTGAACATATGCTTTATATTTTTTAGATAGTAAAAAACTGCCAATGAGAGGTGTCGATGCGTAGCAGATGGGGTTTGCGCATTTCACTGTTCTGGCCCATATGTAGGCAACAACCGTATATTCTTTTCCACTATCATCTCTCATTTTTGGATAGAGATGCTCTAATTTTTTAGTCGCTTTTTCTAGCATCCAGTTGCCGTAATATTTAACATCCTCTGCAAGACCTGTTGAACCTTGAAAAGTATCACCTATCATTTTGGCAGTGCTAAGGCTATGTGAGGAATTTTCATCATTTTTAACTGAAGTAATAGAATCTGGATTAATCGGAGGGCTTCCACTAAACTTAGGAGGGATTTCTATCATAGCTTTGTTAATCATTACTGCAACGGGATTAAGATCACCAGCATATGCTTCAAGACCTAATCTTTGTGCTGCAAATGGAATTGCCCCACCACCAGCAAATGGGTCTAATAGTGCTGGAGGATGCCCTTTGCAGCTTTTCATTATTTCATCCTTGGCACTGTTAATAACATCAAGATTTACGTAATTTTCACATTTTACAAGGTCGATTAGGATTTTAAAAAGTCGGTTGCGTTCCTTTTCTTGTAATTCTTTTGTTGGGAATTCATCGGTTAGACAGGATGGGTCATCAACAAGAGAAGAGAAAATAATGGCTCTAGACGCAGCAATAGGACGCCTTGCCCACCATAAATGTAGGATGGACGGCATTCCACTTTTTATGGATTTTTCTAAAGAAGCCTCCCTATTTATTTCGCTAAGTGGGATTCCTACCTCGATTAGCTTTTTGTTTGGTTTATTCATTTATTTATTCCTAGAGTAGTGTGGATTTGTTGTTACATTTATATAAAGTTTGATCTTACTATCTGAGTTGAACTTCAAAAAATGGTTGATTTTGTAGCTAATTTAGCTAAATGTTAAAAGATTAGTTAAATATGTTTAAGAGCTCACACAATATAATAAGGACTGAACTTAATAAGTAGTAATATTACTTTTGAACTTAAATCGCATTTTCTCTACCTAAAGCATTTTTGTAACTAAGGTAGATAAAAAAAGTCTCCACTTATATTGTTGGTCTCTTCAAACTAGTGAAACAATTATACCATAATATTACCCTTTCTTAATAGTGAATTCGGTCTTTAAAAATCAAAGAAAGATGAAAAGATTGAGATTTTTTAGCACTATTTAGAAAAAACACATTGTAATATTAGAGCAAAGACAAATCAAGCTCCTATGTATGTTTTAGTGTTTAATATGGATCCGCTTTTTTTTAGGTCATTAATATTATAGTTTATGCTACAAACTGTAGAATCGGGAGAAAAACTAAAAGGATTACTTAGATAAGTTATTTCTCTAAAGGTTTCATGAACTATAACGATTGCTAAAATGTAGTTATCCTTAGCGTTTAATGCGGTTAGTATTTCGTTATATGTGACAGTTATCGTTTCACCACCGAAAAAGCGAGCTTTTACCTCTATAAACCTAAGCAAATTTTCATTTGTATTATAATTTTTGCTTGGTTTTTGCGATTGTATATCGTAATGTAAATTCGACTTGCTTACGTCTATAGGATCAAATCCGAGCTCCTTTTCAAATTTCATGACAGCATCCATGCCAGCATTTTCAATTTTTTTTATTGCTATAGGATCGTGAGCAAACAAACCTATATTTGCTTCATTAGTAGGAGCATTTAAAATATTACATAGGGCACGTGGAATGACAATAGCACTACCGACTATAACAGGCAGAAGAGACGATATGTTTTTTTCCAAATTTAGTTCTAAAAGACGCTTATCCTTGCGAGCCTTTATTTCATAAGATCTAGTTGTAGCATTAGTATACTTTTGATTGTTCCCATCTCTAAATATAATAGATTGTAGATCCCAATATTGTATAACATCAGTTAGTCGATTTTCGACAGCTTTAATCTTTTTTTCGATTATTTCTAGATGTCGAGTCTTTACCTCTTCTAAGTGCGTGATTAGAATATTACTTACTGCGTAATCTAAGACTTTTCTTTCAATATCGGTAGTTAAAAAAGTTTTCTCAGAAATGAATTTCAAAATGACATCCTTTTCCTTTTCATTTGGCTTAGCATAGTCAAGATATGGTGCCCCTGTCCCATTTATGACCAAAACTTCTCCATCTTCTTTGAATTCTACAAAATGTATATGCTTAGAAATAATTCGATTTTTCCCATTAGGTAACAATATACCATCCTGCACAGAGTCTTCGACATAAAAAAGATGCCTTACTTGAGCTGATAGGTCTTTATCATCTATAAGGATAGTACCACGTTTTAATAAGTCTTTGTGTCTTTCTAGGAGAAAATTTATGGTGGCATCTAGTAGTGGATGTCCATGTGCAAGTAGAGATGCTTCTACTTTTTTTGGGAGCTTGCATTTATTTTTGTCAAAACAGATGCGATCGTATTTATTTAGAATTGGCCACTTATCCTTTGAAAAAGTGCGAAGCATATCAGGAATGCGTTTTATTTGATAGCGTCCACTCTCACACTCTTTAATAGTACCATCTAACTGCTTGAAGGCTTCAAGAAAAAAGTGTTGAATAAAATAAGGTTGCAACTTGTTAAGCACATTTTTTTCCATATCCTTACGAATAGATAAGACATTTTCAAGATCCATATCCATTTTAACGTCAACAAGAGAATGCTTATCGATAAGCTCTTTTATTTTATTGACATCTAAACAACATTCAACGACATTATTCAATCTTTGTCGCACATTAGGGTCATCGCCATAGCGAATTGCTTCAATTAGGAGCTCACGCAAGGAGGTTTCTTCTTCTCCAAATTTGATTATCCCTAAAACGTCAAAAACTTTACCACTTAGAGCTGTGCGCACGTTTTCTAACTTATCTAGTAAGCATTTGAAGACACTTCCTTCACGAGTATTATGGCTTACCAGGTTCCATAAATGACACACCTCACTTTGCCCAATACGGTGAATACGACCAAAGCGTTGCTCGAGCCTATTAGGATTCCATGGCAGATCATAGTTGATCATTAGGTGCGAATTCTGTAGGTTTATACCTTCACCAGCTGCATCCGTTGCTATAAGAAATTGAATGTTTTCATCTTCCTTAAACATCTCCTCTGCCTTTTTTCTATCCTCCCGTAGCATTCCTCCATGGATGTTTACAGCTATGTTATCCTTTCCTAATAAAAATTTAATTTTGTCAGTAAGATAGCTAATAGTATCTCGGTGTTCTGAAAAAATTATTAATTTATTGCGCTGATTAGGATTTTTATACATACACTCTTCATCCTGAATGAGCCTAGATAACTCCCCCCATTTGCGATCAACACCGCTTTCCTTTACTGTGTAAGCCTCCCTTTCTAGATTTTCAAGCGTTGTAATTTCAGCTTTCAATTCCTCAACCGATTTTGCAGCAGTAACTGAAACAACGATTTCCTCCTCTAAGTCCTCTGCTTCTAAGGATGGTAATTCATCAAAGTTAACTAACAACTCAGCGTCAAGAATATCGATACCATTATTGTAATAACAGGTAGAAGAAGAATTTACTAACCTTTGAGAAGTTTTAGAGGATTCTATCTCTTTTAAACGAAGTTGCAATCTTTCTTTGCGTCGCCTTAAAGATTGGTATATTGCCTCAGGTGAGGATGCAAGACGTCTTTGGAGTAAGGTTAGTGCAAAGCCAATAGAGTTTCGTTTTAACCCAGTGAGCCGTCTATCTTGAGCACGATTAAATTCCTCTTGAACATATTTTGTAACATTGTTGTAGAGTGCAGTCTCGCCATCAGATAACTCATAGTTGACAGTATAGGCTTTGCGCTCTGGGAAAAGTGGTTTTCCATTAAATTTGAGTAAATCCTCTTTCAATAGTCTTCGCATCAGAGATGTTAGGTTTGTAGACTTAGGATTATTCGGATCTATTTTTAAATGCTCAAATCTATCCTTGTCAACTAAAGACATAAAAAGTTGGAAGTCTGCTTCTATCCCATTGTGCGGTGTCGCAGTCAAGAGTAAAAAATGTCTAGTAAGAGAGGATAGTAACTCTCCTAACTTATATCGTTTAGTTTTTTCAATTTTATTCCCTCTTGCACTAGCAGACATCTTGTGAGCTTCGTCACAGATAATGAGATCCCAGCTAGTATTTTTTAATTGTTGTATCAGGTCCTCATTTCGTGTTAGTGTATCGAGTCGCGCAATGCATAAGTCTGTTTTTGAAAACACATTTGAGATCGCATTTGATGCCCTGCGCTCATGAGTAAATATTTCAAAGCTTAAATTAAATTTAGTTAATAGTTCATCCTGCCATTGCTCAGCTAGATTGCCAGGGGTCACTATCAAGCAACGCTTTACGTCACTTCGTATCATTAGTTCCTTAATAAACAAGCCTGACATAATGGTTTTTCCAGCACCAGGATCGTCTGCTAGAACAAAGCGTAGAGGTTGCTGTGGGAGCATATGCTGATAGACTGCAGATATTTGGTGCGGAAAGGGTTCAATTTGTGAAATGTGGACTGCAACATATGGATCAAAGAGGTAGGCTAAATTAATTCGATATGCCTCTGAAACTAAGCTAAAAAGTTTAGGATCAGCATCATAGGTGTATTTCTGTCTTTCCTCTTCTACGCTAATGCTACTTTCGTCCGATCTATAAAGCATTCGACTATAAATGCTTCCGTCTGAAACCTTATAGGTAAGCTCCGCCGAATTGCCGTCAGAAAATATATTGCATCTAACAACACTAACCGCAGTGCCTAAAATAATCCCATTTATTATTAAATCAGCTTTAATATCTTCAAACTTTAGCAAGTTTTTTACCTCGATACTTAATTAATTGATAGTTTTGAAGAGATAAGTAAATATTATCATCACTAAAAACTTATGTGTTTTAAAATTTAACAAGGGCATATTTAAACAAATATAAAAGCACCACATTGAAAATGCAATCAAAAGCGATTTTATAAGTGATAAGTAAATTAATCTTTAAATTGAAAGTGGGGCTAGGTTAAATGAGTTGCTCCAAAATGAATGCGTCGACAAATACGACACTCTAATTATCATTATACCAAAAATTTTAGGAATCGTCAATACTCTCTAGATCGCTTTAATGCTATGGATGTGTAGTGTAGAATGTAAAATGAATTGTCCTATAGATTACTGTACTAACATACAATAATTTGTTATTTGCTACAAAAAATAGTACAATACGTTAGCTAATGGAGGTGTTTTGATGAAAACACAAAAGAGGGGACGTGTTCATCTTCTGTTAATGATTATTATCATTATGAGTGGTATTTTTATTATGGCATCTGGATGCACAAAAACAAAAGAGCGTGAAGACACTTCATTCGTTGGATCAAGTTCATCCTATAGGCAACCTCTAAAAACGATGTTTTTTCATGACAATTTAGAAAAAGGCTTTTAAATTTTCCAGCTAAAAATATTTATTCCTAAATTGACATAAAAATCGTAATTTGCCTCTTTTTTAAGCTCTTTTTCCACATATTTTTTCATCATTAAGGGCATTTCCGCCGCTTTTCAGAGCTATCCTGCTAAGTACGAACAGCGTTTCAAATTGCAGCTAAATTCATCATCGTAATATCTCTTTTTACCCTTTTAATTCTGTGAGCGAGAACTTATTCCTCCCATGAATCGTGTCATATATCCGAATATGTGTTGAACTCGAGCGCAAATGTGCGAGATTTTTTTGTTGCTTTCTTTGGCTTTTGTTGACAAGGGCGATTCTCTATATGCTCTTGCGCATATATGAAGTTTCATATTTGGAAATTTTTCAAGTATTTCGCATGTGTATTTCTCGCCGACATATCCACTGTCCGCTTTGACATCTTCATCTTTTTCATCGACAAGTTCGAGAAAACATTGACTGTCATGTACCGATGCATCTGTAACAGAAAAATCCGTAATGATCTTGCTATCGCTGTCGCACTTAATATGATCTTTGTATCCAAAGTAAGAATCATCATTTTCCTTTGTTCATCTTGCATCCATGTCTGTTTGAGCTACAACGTTATTTGTTGATTTTATTTCACCTTTTTTGAGCCATTCTTCTCATTTTTTGTTAAAATCTTAAAGTCCTCCACTTCTTTCGGAAAGTTGCCGTGATATTCTAGGATATAGTCGGCTTTTAGGGGGTTGCCACGCTTTGCAGTTTTGCCCTTAATTATGACTTTGCCGTCGGTAAATTGAAAATCCCTGCGAACGGTTTTTTCCATTCGCATTTGTTCCAAACACCAGCCGCTCTTTTGCAAGGCGGGTGTGATTAATCTTGTTTTAACGTCTTCCTCGGTGAGGTGCTCCATATTAACTCCTAAAAGATAGCGATATTTATTTGCTTCGCATTGCATATGGGTGCACTTGCTATTCACAGTTGCAAGCATTGTTATATCCGATTTCTACTCGCTCACATACTGCTGCTTAGGGCTTTTGGGTATCGACGGAATTGTCAGTTTTAACCTGCCGCTCTCTATTAGCGGCCTGATATATTTTTTCGTGATATACGCCGTAGTGCCGACGCCGAGGAACTCTGCTATCTCGTCGCGGTCGCGGGACCTTTTGCAGAACGCAAGTAACCTTTGTTCGGTTTTCGACAACTCTTTTTTCGCCCCATCGTTATATAGCGTGACCTTGAACGCGCCGCGCCTGTTCTCAAATAACGGTTCGGGAAGACCCGCCTCCTTCATCGCGCCCTGGATGGTCGGCACGCCCGTGAAACGATTCTCGCTGTTAATCAAAATCTCAAATATCCCCGCAATAAATTCGTTGCGCGTGTCGCTGGCCGTCTTGCCGAGTTCGGTAACAGTCAATCTGCCGTAAAGTCCGCCGGGGTTCTCAATCTCTAACCTGTTACGGTAAATAATGAGCCGTATTGGCGAAGAACTCGTGTGAATGCTGTAATCGCGGTGAATTAGGCTGTTTAACACCGCTTCTCTAATTGCGACAAGCGGAAACTCCTCTTTGTCGGCGCGTTTTCCAGTTCTCCTGTCCACAACGGTGGATATTTTCATATTGCGGCGCACAAAACCGATAGTCTCGTCAAGCATCTCGGGGATTGTCCCCTCGATTCGCCGGTTATCGATAAAACGCTCGTCCCTGCCAGTATATTCGAACGCATCGTTACCGACCGCCACCATCGCCGTTACGGACAACTGCGGAAAGAAACTTTGCGGAAACTTGCCGAACAGCATAACCCCAGCAACGGTCGGCTTTCCGTCAAGGGCGATGCCTTGAAGCCGCAGAATGTCCTCATAGGCGAGACCTGCAAACCTCGGCTTAGCAAGTTTTAGTCGGGTTAAGTACTCGTCAAGTTTGTCCTTATCTATATCGGCAAAGGTTGCCCGTGGGGCGAGATTCAGGTCGTCGTGAATTTTTCGCTTGTACGACTCGTATGAATAAACCTCGTACTCGGACATAACCAAATCGGCGTCGCCGACGCGGGTGTACGCACCTTTCAACCGCCCGACGCCTTTATAAAAACAAGGCCTAAACTCAATCTCAATGCCAGCAATCTCGGCGGAAACAAACATTTTGCCGTCAAATTCAAGCACCGTGAATAATGGACGCACCTCCGGCTCCATCTGCTTGCACTGCTCTCCGACCTTTTTTTGCAAGTCCTGCGCATCGTAAACGCCCACTGCCGCAAATCCCGACTCCTCGTCAACGCCGAAAATAATAACACCGCCGTTATCTTGGTTGGAAAAACTCGACAGCGTGTCGTACAACTTCTTCGGCGTACCCTCGCGCGCCGCCTTTATCTCGATGGTTTGTGTTTCGCATCTTTCTATTTGAACCTTTTTTATAAGGTCTAACAACGCTTCGCTTGTCATGAAATGAAACCTCCTTTTGGTTACCCTAATATTTACCACAAACAACGAAAGAAGTCAACAACTATTTGTTAACAAGTAAAATATTTTTGCGAGCAAGTGAATTTTATTGTCGGATTATGGGTGACAAACGCAAATAGTATTTTAGTCTGAAAACACAAACCGCGATTTTTCGTAAAACAAGTCAACAAAACAACTCAACAAGTGAACACGAATGCTGCCGATTAGGCTACTATTCTATTCCTTCGCCGTGGATTTGGACGACCGCCGACGGTTTTACTTCGTCTATTAAGCGAAGCGGTTGCCCCGATCAGTTCATCCATTTCCTCATCGGGGAATCCCTTGAGGTTCAATGTGACGTCATTGTCTATACTTAGAAGCACGACACTCTGACCATCCTAAATCTCGTAGTTTTTCATTTTGTCGGTGTTCTTTATTATCCGCTGGTGTCCGAACCTCTAAAATGCAGGCGTCGATTCAATTTGGCGATTTCAAATCGCACACAAATTATAAGGTCACAGCACGATAGGAACTCCTTTTGTTTATCAGATATCAATTCCTGGATTTCGTATCCCGTGAACAAGATAACCGTTTTCCACGCTTCGTGGATTGCATTGATTGCAGGTAGCAATTCTTCATGTTGCTCGGTCGGCTCGCCGCCGTGCAAGGTAATTCCGTCTATCCCGTCTTTTAGGCAGAGAGCCGCAAGGTCGGTTGCCGTAATATCCTTACCTCCCTCTCTTTCCCACAAGTGCAGATTGGTACAGCCCTCGCATTTAAGAAAGAAACCTTTAACCCAAATCACGACTCGCTTGCCAGGACCGTATAGCAAATCATTTTCCTTGTACACCGGGATTTTACGTTTTTGTAAAATGTTTTTAACAATTTTACCTTTTAAGCTTAATTTTTTTCAAAATCAAGTTATGCTTATTTAAACTGTTTTATAACGCTTTTAATAAATTTGCAAGTATTTAAACAACTTGTAAAAAATTTCAAAAAAAATTGTTGCAAAGGATTGACAAACGCTCAAAATTGCTAAAAAAAAATGCTTGACTTGAATCTGATTTTGTTGTAAAATTCTTTTATTAAAAACAAAAGGGGGTGGTATATCATGTCGACAGTTTATGTTAAAGAGAGCGAGTCATTAGATAACGCTATACGCAGATGGAAGAAAAAATGCGCAAACGATGGCATTATCGGAGATCTTAGACGCAAAGAGCATTATGAAAAGCCTAGTGTTCGCAAGAAGAGAAAAATAGAAGCCGCCCGCAAAAGAATGTATAAATAATAAGTAGGTTAGCATATTTCCATCATTTGAGAATAGTTATTTATTCGCACTAGCTCTTCTCTTTTGATGGTTTTCTTTTATGATTTTTTACCAATCAAAATTGGATTGTGTCATTTTTGTGTAGTCACTTGACAATTTTTTACTTTTAATTTACAATGAAGTTATCTTGTGCGGAGAAAAGACTTCAGTTTTCCTGGTTTTAGAGTATTAGAATTATTCTTTTCATTCGGATGGTGCTTGAGTTACAAATCACTGTTTATTTTGAGCTTAGTTTATTGGTTGAAAATTGACAGGTGTATTGTTTTTAAATGCGTTACATAAACAATTTTGTTTTGAAATTAACGGAGTAAGTACTTAAAATGAAACATGATGCAAATACAAATACGCTTATTAGTCAGATCATGTCAAATACTGCCTCAGCGGTGATGCTTTTTGCACCTGGGGGTTCTCGAAAGACGGATTTTTTAAGTGAGCTTGCAAGCAGATATCAGACTATCTACTGGTTTAATCCTATAGACTGTTGCATGAGTGTTTTCATCTATAGTCTAATTAATAAGGTAATAAAAAAGGAAAATCCTCCGCTTGCATTAAAGCTGTCACAGCTTATGTACTGCAAGTCAGAATTCAATAATGAGAGTGTTGTAATCACTGCAGTGCTTGATTACATAGCAGAAAAAAAGAGCAATTGCATTATGATATTTGAAAGAATGCACTATTTGCCTAGTAACTTTAATTTAGCTTTGATAGAGAGACTAATTAAGCAATCCCCTAGCAATCTCAAGGTAATTGTCTCTAGCAATAATTATATTAATTTTGATTTCTCACAATTTGATCCTATTTACCCTATACTCATTGACGAGGACGTATTGCTTTCACACACATTTCAGATGACTGCAGAGGACTACATTGCTGATCTCACACCACAAGAAATTGCATTTCTAATATATTTTGCTCCGAAACTTGCTGTAGACATCGACCTGATAAAGGAAATTTATCCTGAAAGGGTAGAGCTTGTTCAGATGCTTAATAGAAAGGGTTACTACATATCTATGCGAGATGACGTAATTCACTTTAATTCCGTACTGGTCAATTATCTACTATCTATAAAAGAAAGTTATGCTGAATACGCGTCCACATACTCTAAAGAAAAAATAGAGTCGCTACTTGCAAAGCACAAATGTAAATCTGGTGATAGTTGCTTTGCTACTCGACTCTTTGCAGAAATTGGCGATGATGCAGGCATTGATGACGTTATTAAAAGGTCATTATGCAAGCGTGAGATCATATTACGCGCCGTTGACAATGTGTATTTTTATTGTAATCTTTTAAAGGCATCAACTAGTGAACTCCCTTATCGTAATTTGATATATTCATTTACTTGTGTTAAACGTGGAAACTTTCGCGAGTCGCTTGAGGTACTCTCTGACTGCATAATTAAATTTAGAGAGCGTGGTGATGTTTTAGCAGAGGTCATAGCGGTATGTAGGAAAATTCGAGTCTCAAGTATGGTACAAGAGTTGACTCCTGAATTCAAAAATGAAATTTTGAACATACTATATAATCCAGATAAGGAGTATGTGGCGTGCAGATCACTACTTATGGCCTACATGCTTGAATATCGCAAGGTAACCAATACCACGGCATCGGAAGCTGAAAAAATTATTAATAGCACTGAATCTACTAAAGATTTACACTATATTAAAAATAAAGAACAACTAGCTCACGCATACTTTGATATTGGTAACTACAAGCGCGCACTAGAAATCACCTCTGATATCAAATACTATCTTTCATATTATGTAATTCCACACAAGTTTATTGCATTCAAATATTATGCTGGCGAGATTGATATAGCTAAATCGATGTTAAAGGATGCGCTAAGCTTTGCACAAGAAAATAACATAACTGAAGATACTAGTCTTTTGTATAGTACGCTCGCTACCATAGATATTTATGAAGGTAAGGTTAAGGAAGCTCTAGAAGGCTATGATTTTGCTATTAAGCAGGATAAAACAGATAACTATGCAAAGTTTTTCAATATTGCTGAGCGTTGCGTAGCATATGCAAGATTTAAAAACCCAAACTATGCCAAGGAAATTGCGCATATTTATCTTAAATATTGTAGTACCTTTAAGCCAGAATTTACACACATGATGCTAACGTCGATTGCTTTTGCATACCTAAAGATGGAGGAGCATGAAAAAGCATATACGTATGCGTTAAAGTGTGTTCAATCAAGTCCAGCACACACTACATATTGGTTAGTTTGTATGGCAATCGTCACCTCTTTTAGACTGAAAAGCAGTAATCTAAAGGATGCTACTTCACTCGTGTCTAACATTTTAAGATCATCATATAACTATGGCATGGAGATGATTGTTGTTGATTATTTTGATGAATGCTTTGCATCACTTATTGCAGTTGCAAAATTTCACAAAATCGAGACAGATTATATTGATAGAATTGAGTCAATTATAACAACCAAAAACAAGCTTAGCGTAGTAGGTGAAAGTTTATCCGTTATGCTGTTTGGAAATGTCCAAATATTATCTAGAGATAAAGTCATTGTTTGGAAAACACGAAAAAGCAAGGATCTTTTCTTGCATTACTTTCTTGCGGGCAGTGTTGGCATTGACAGAAACAATATCATTAATATTTTCTGGAAAGACTATCTATATATTTCCGCTATTAATAATCTAAAGACTACCAATAGCATAATTAGAAACACTCTAACTGATCTAGGCATTGAATTTGAGCTTACTTATACCAATGCCAAATATATTCTTAAACTTCCAAATGTTAAAAGTGATTACATATCATATTGCGAATTGAAGGATAAATATAATGATGAGCTACCGCTCAGCAAAAAAACCAAACTTATAGTTAGCATGCTAAAATTATACAAAGGGGATTTTGCCCCAGACGTAATGTATCCAGATTTTGTTTATGAGAATAAAATATTAAAAAGCGAGCTTATATCAATGTTACATAAGTTAGTGAGAGAATTAGGAAAGCGTGGCGACTATATGGAGGCAAAGCGATTCTTAACGCAACTCACACTATTAGACGCTCACAGTGATTATACACGCATGCTCAGTGAGCTAAATGCTCATATTAAATCCATAATAAAATAGATATGCGATTCGATACTGATTGGAAGGATTATCAACTCATTGCAATGGGCAACGGTCGTAAATTAGAAAATTTTGGTGGTGTTATACTTTTAAGACCCGATCCTCAAATTATCTGGCGCGAGCCGTTTGATCTAGAAAATTACAGCGGCTTAAATGCCATATATGAGCGTCACGAAGAGGGTGGTAGATGGGAGTTACTTAAGCCTACACCACCTAATTTTAATGTGCATTGGCACGATTTGGTTTTTTCTCTAAAACTTATGGGTTTTAAGCATACGGGCATATTTCCCGAACAGTCATATAATTGGTCAAAGATGATGAAATTAATAAAAAAAGCGAACAGACCGATATCAGTTCTCAATCTTTTTGCTTATACAGGAGGCGCTTCGGTAGCGTGTGCTTATGCAGGTGGACGTGTATGCCATGTCGATGCTGCAAAAGCGATGTGTGAAAGGGCGGGTGCTAATGCCAGGCTGTCAGGCGTTGAATCGATGCCAATGCGCTACATTATTGATGACTGTGTGAAATTTGTTGAAAGAGAACTTAGAAGGGGAAATAAATATGATGCCATAATAATGGATCCACCAGCATATGGGCGTGGGCCTAGGGGCGAGATGTGGAAGCTTGAGGATAAAATATTTGAATTTGTTGAGCTTGCAAGCGGACTTTTTTCAGACAATCCACTATTTTCTCTTATCAATAGTTATACTACTGGGTTGCAACCTACGGTTATGTATAATATCCTTGAAATTGTTCTTAAAAATAGACCACACCAGATTGATTCTTATGAACTCGGAATCCCAGACCAAACAGATAATATAGTGTTGCCTTGCGGTGCCAGTGCATTTGCAACCTTTGAAGGTGACTAACTCTTTGATTTTTCTAATTTCAAAGAAAACTTTCTAGTCTATTCATCCCAACTAAAAAACGATAATGAAAATCATCTCGAGGCCAGTTATTATGAACAAAATGCATTATAGTGATATTACTATTATATATGAGGACAATCACTTACTTGTAGTATTAAAACCCCAAAATGTAGCAGTATGCCCCGATGAGACGGGCGATGATAATCTTTTGGATTTACTCAAGGAATATCTAGTTGAATCACGAAAAAAACCAGGTGATGCATTTTTAGGGCTAGTTCATAGATTAGATAGACCCACAGGCGGGGTCATGGTTTTTGCTAAAACCTCAAAGAGCGCTCAAAGATTAACTGAATCAATTCAGGATGGAACCTTTGAAAAAAAGTACTATGCCATAACCGTTGGTGTACCTAGACAAAACCATGCAGTGCTTAAAAATGCGTTATATAAAAACACAGAAAAAAACGAGGTGTTTTGCGTTCCGATCGCAACAGAAGGTGCAAAGCTAGCCGCACTAGAATATAGACAGCTTAGTGAAAGTGAAGGACTTGCGCTTCTGACAATTAAACTCATAACAGGGCGTAGTCACCAGGCACGTGTGCAGCTAGCAAATATTGGCACTCCAATTTTCGGTGATTTAAAGTATGGAAATGGAAAAGTAACAATAAGCTCAAATCTAGCATTGTGGGCGGTTGAATTAAGATTTCCACACCCTACAACAAGAGAAATGATGGTGTTCTATATTGAGCCACCAGAAGACGAGTTGCCGTGGAATCTTTTTTCTGTGCCGTCAATTATTTAGAGAGGTTTAGCTCTTTAAAGTTTACAGTTTAGTATAATAGTTAAATAAATTAAAAGCATGCATAATATTGTGCCATTTTTTGATATGCTTATTATATCATAGCACAATGAAAACATAGAAGGTTAAAGATTTAGTTTTGTAAGGGAGTATATCATGGATAAAATATTGAGCGTTATCGTTCCTACATACAATATGGAGAAATACTTAAAAGAGTGCTTGAATTCCTTTATTGACGATAGATTATTAGATAAAATAGAGGTGTTAATCATAAATGATGGTAGTAAGGATGCATCAGAGGCAATAGCAAATTCCTTCGTTGATAAATATCCTAAGACGTTTAAACTAATCAATAAAGAAAATGGTGGGCATGGTTCTACTATAAATAAAGGTATCGATGTAGCAATAGGCAAATATTTTAAATGTGTTGACAGTGATGATTTTGTGGATGCTGATGCGCTTTCTCATGTAGTTAGCTATCTAGAAATCGAAAATATTGATTGCTGCATTACTGATTACAATTCGTATTTTATGCAGAGCAAAACATATAAAAGATCAGCACAGCTAAAGATAGAAAAGGGTAAGGTAATCTATGATACAAGCACACTCCCAGTTGATGTATTACAAATGCATAGGCTTATATATAAAACAGAAATACTAAGAGCTAATAATATTAGACTAAGCGAGCATTGTTTTTATGCTGATGTCGAGTATGTTTTGTTTCCAATACCATTTATTAAAACTGCCGCATACATTGACGCAGTTGTTTATCAATATCGATTAGAAAGGGAAGGCCAAAGTGTAAGTCGAGAAGGCTACATTAAACATATCTCTAATCTAGAAAGAATAGTAAGATCAGTTTTTAACTTTTTGAATTTGCAATATGATACTTTAGCTAATCATTCAAACGTTTTTACTTTAACGGGTACGCTACTAAAAACATTCTACGATGTTACATACATAAAATATGGCAAAAAGCGACTAAGAGAAATGCATAAATCGCTCTATACAGAAAACCAAAAAGTTTTCTCAAAGCTAATAATGCCACTAAGAATTCGAGTATATATTAAACTTAATTTTCATTTTGTCTCTATCTTCTATATCATCCGCGAGACGGGAAGAAAACTATTACGATAAGGGAGAGTAGAATGAAAACATACGATTATTTAATAGTTGGTGCTGGGCTTTTTGGAAGTGTTTGTGCATATGAATTATCACGTGCATCGAAATCGTGTCTTGTAATAGATAAACGTAATCATATCGGTGGAAACGTATACTGTGAAAGCGTTAATGGCATCAATGTTCACAAATATGGTGCTCACATTTTTCATACAAGTAATAAGACAATTTGGGACTATGTTAACTCTTTTATTGAGTTTAACAGATACACAAATTATCCAATAGCTAATTTTAAGGGTAAATTATTTAACCTACCCTTTAATATGAATACATTTTATCAAATGTGGGGTACTATAACACCTGACGCTGCAAAAGCAAAAATAGAAGCTGAAGTAGCTCGTGAGAAAATAGGAGAGCCCAAAAATTTAGAAGAAAAAGCACTTTCCTTGGTAGGTAGAGACATTTACGAAACGCTGATTAAAGGATATACAGAAAAACAATGGGGCTGTAAATGTAGTGAATTGCCCCCTTTTATTATAAGCAGATTGCCTCTTAGATTCACCTTCGATAATAACTATTTTAACGACAGATATCAGGGCATTCCAATAGGTGGATACAATAAGCTATTTGAAAAATTGCTATCCAACGTGGACCTCAAGCTAAATTGTGATTTCTTTGACAATAAGGAGCTAGCCAATTTAACTAAAAGGATTATTTATACAGGTCCCATAGACCGACTCCTAGATTTCAAGCTTGGGAGGCTCGAATATCGTGGTTTGCATTTTGACACAAGAATAGAGAAAACCGATAACTTCCAAGGCTCTGCTGTTGTTAATTATACGTCTTCTACGGTTCCGTATACAAGGATTATAGAGCATAAACATTTTGAGAGCACTCCCTCAAATGAGACCATCATAACATATGAATACCCTAAGCGATATGTAGAGGGAGCGGAACCGTATTACCCTATAAACAATCCTCGAAATGACGCCCTATATGCAAACTATGAAAACGAAATAAAAAAGACACACAAATTCATCTTGGGTGGTAGGCTTGCAACGTATAAATATCTAGATATGCATTGTGTTATACAAAGTGCTCTAGAAACAGTTAATGCGTTACTAAAAAATAATTGAAAAGCAAAAAAATTTATCTTGAAATGAGCTAACTTGAAAAAGCCTTAAATTTTTAAATCGAGAGACAAGATAGCTAATTGCCTGAATATATAAAAATTATTTAGAAACGGGTAGAGTGTTGAGTTTGCGCTCTTTTGATCGCTATATTTTTTGGATTACGGGCTCAGACGCATTGAAAAGGATTAGGATAAAAAAAGGACTTTGCGATGAGTGGTCTCGTTGAAACTAAGACAGATACACTCAAAATTTAGGAGAAATTAAACACCGACATTCATCCGTTGAAGTCTAATTGAGTTGATTAAACAAACAATAACAGCTCTTGATATTGTTTTATTTTTTCCGATACATCAGAGGAAGTGGAAGGTGTAGTAATTTTGCTTTTTAGAACAGTTACATAAAGTATTTCAGGCTAGATCCAATCGTCGCACCGAAAGAAGAAATGAATTATGCAACAGACCTACCTCTTTGATAACTTAAAGTAAGCTAAAAATTCAAATACGAGTTAATTAAAGTTTGAAGCAAACAAATGGAAAGATAAAGGAAAAAGAGTTGTTTCCACCTCTCAACAAACAAAGTAGTCACCTATTACCTTGACGGCGAGTGCACTAAGATAAGTGCAATCATAAGGACAAGCAGTCGGCGGCCGACACTATCTGAGTATAAGAAGTCACTCATATACAGTACGCCAGGGAAAAACGAGTAAAGGAGGAGTTATGAACGCGACTAAAACATCGATACGCTTTTTTGATGACTGCGAAGTTCGCGCCGTTTGGGACGATGAAAAATCCAAATGGTATTTTTCCGTACTCGACGTTGTCGGAGCCATCAACGGCGAAAGCAATTACGAGAAAACCCGCAACTATTGGAAATACCTAAAAGCCAAGATTAGAAAAGTGGACGGGGAGTTGGTTAGTGCCACTACCCAACTGAAATTTGTGGCAACTGACGGCAAGAAATACGGTTCGGACGCATTAGACGCAGACGGTATCATTTTGCTTGCACAGTTTATCCCTAACAACAAAGCGGCGCGGTTTCTCGACTGGTTTTTGTACAGCGAAAACACCGTTGACGGACAAAGCAAGAAAAAGGCGTATGCCTTTTGGGAGAGAAATTTATTAGGCGATACGGAAGTCGGAAGCGTGAAAGCACTACAAAAAATTCACGCTTATATATTCGGAGGACTTTACGATTTTGCGGGGAAAATCCGATCGCTCACCATAAGCAAGGGCGGGTTCACTTTCGCACCCGCGCAATTTCTTCCGCTCGCACTTTCGCACATAGAACTTATGCCCGAAACGACGTTTGACGAAATCGTAGACAAATACGTGGAAATGAATGTAGCGCACCCGTTCATGGATGGGAACGGCAGAAGTACAAGACTATGGCTCGATTTGATGTTCAAGAGCTCCCTAAAAAAGTGCGTAGATTGGAGCAAAATAGACAAGAAAGACTACCTCGACGCCATGCAAAAAAGCGTAGTCGAAAGTAGTGCTATCAAGGCGCTATTACAAAGCGCACTTACAGACAAAATCAACGACCGCGAGGTTTTTATGAAAGGAGTAGACTACTCGTACTACTACGAGGAGGATAACTAATATGCATAAACGAGACCAACTTCAAAAATAAAAGTTACAGTTCACACCCTCTAAGGGGAATTAGTGTTATAGCTCATTTCATGATATGAGAAAATATCACCGCTTTATCAGAGAGGAGCACAACATAATCATGTCAAACTTAGAAAAAGTTCATTAAAATAGCAATTTAAGAATTTGTTTTAGGTTTAGCATCATAAACTAATAATTTAGTTTAGGTCTGAACAGTAACTTTAGTATACCTCCTCCTCCCCTATTTACACAAATTAATACACACTCCCTTTGACAACCACTGGAGAGATAGCAGAAAACAAGGAACTTTCAATTAATTGTCAGCAAATACAAAAAGAAGAGATCTTCGATGGATATTACGGTGCTTGCACAAATCTTGAAGATAATGTTAGTGAAATTATAAACATAAATAAAGGTCGTTGGGAGATAGAAGAATCATTTCGAATTATGAAGACCGAATTAAAATCTCGCCCTGTATATCTAA
>JAITQU010000001.1 GCA_031288735.1 Christensenellaceae bacterium | reverse complement strand
AATCCTTTTGCCCTTCGCTTAATCTCTTGAATGCGACTATTGATACCTTCCATTAGTCTAGATGTGCGTCGCAACTTGAAATAATGCAAAATGCCAAACCAGTGTTTTCTAACAGTTTTCGCAAAATTTTAACTTTCTTTTCACTAATAGTGGAGGTAATAAATGCCTGATCAAAAATATTTGATTGATAACAAAGAAGAACCATTAGTGTTAAAAACAGTACTAAATAACTGGCTAGATGAGAGTATTGAGCGAGTTGATATACTAACTGCTTTTTTTTATTTTTCTGGATTTAATGAGCTCGCAACTAGTTTGAAAGATAAAGAAGTAAGAATACTTGTAGGCAAAATCATAGAACCTGAATTACTACAAGCGATCGAGGAAAACATTCTAATTAACGATGATGAAAATTTTGATTCCTTTCAGGTGAGAGATTACTCTATTCTAAATAAAGAAAACAAAAAAACAAAATACATTGATGGCTTTGTGCGCCTGTTTAATTCGACAATTGTTTCCTCAGAACTCGACGATGAAGAAAAACAGGAAGGATTTAAAATATTTTTAAAAAAAATCGAGGATGGCACACTAAAAATCAGATTAACTGAGCTACCTCACCATGGGAAAGCATATATTTTACACAAAAGAAATACAAACACGATCCCAGGCGTTGTAATTTCAGGTTCTTCAAATTTTACAAAAAATGGACTTTTGTTGCAAGGTGAGTTAAATATAAAATTTTCTGACAATATGTATTTTGATCAGTTTGCCAATTACTTTAATAAAAGTTGGGAAAACAGTAGTAACGTTGATGTATCCGTTGATCCCAATAGCAAAACGGAATTCATTAGCAAAATAAAAAACGACATTTGGTTTTTTTCCAATCCTAAACCATACTATATTTTCCTACGAATATTGCATGAAATATTTAATCCTACTGACTCGCTATGTATTAACAGCGTTAGCTCTGTAACTAAAGACAAGTATTTGAATCTTGTGTATCAAACTGATGCTATAAAATTTGGACTTAATTGTGTCAAAAAACACAATGGAGTAATTATTGCTGATGTTGTTGGTTTAGGAAAATCTATTATTGCTCTAGCTATAGCACAACATCTAGATATTAAGGAAACAATTATTATTACTCCTCCCCATATGCTTAGTCAATGGGAAACTTTTGCAAAGGATTTTAGACTACGTAATCTCGCAATAAGAAGCAGTGGCATAATCCCACAAATTTGCAGTGAATTATTTGAAACATCAGGCGAAAAGTTGTTTATAATAGACGAAGCACACAAATACAGAAACGAGAACACCATTACTTATAAATATTTACATCAATTAACCAGATCACACATTAATAATAAGGTTATTTTGCTTACTGCTACACCCTACAATAACCACCCTAGAGATTTGTTTGCACAAATAAAGTTATTTCAAAACCCAACTCATGATACTTTCAATTTTAAGCAGTCTAGCAATTTCAACGAAGATTTTCGTGCAGTTATTAACAAATATAACAACTTAAAAGAAGAATATAAAAAAGAAAGTTCAGATATAAAAAAGCTTGTGCTTGATGAAATCAGTGAAGAAATCCGAAATATAATTCGACCGATATTTATCCGACGAAGCAGGTTAGATTTAAAAAACATTGATGAATATGCAAACGACTTAGAAAGACAAAATATTAAGTTTCCTGAGATAATTGGACCAAAATTGTGGGAATACTGCTTAGGTTCGCTGAATGAATTGTATGCTAGAACAATATTAGATTTGCACAATACTTTCAAAGCATCAATCTATACTCTACATTCCTATTTAATTGACAGTATAAGTTTCTATGAAAAATACAAAAAATTTTTAAAAGAGTCAAATTTTGAACTGATTCAAAACAACATAGTTGATAACATCAAACGCTTACTTATCTTGCGATTTGAGAGTTCAAAACATGCTTTTAAAACTTCATTGACTGATTTGCTTAAAAGATACGAAGATCGAATTGATACATACAAAACAAAAAATTATATTGAAATTGAGTGTCAAAAAATTTTAGATGATTTTTTGCCACAAGATAGCAGTTTAGAAAATATTGATGATATTTTTGATGATGAATTTAAGTCTAACGAATATGATGACAACAATAAAACAATTAAAATTGATATATCATTTCTTTCACCTAAATATTTAGAGGATTTAGAAGCTGATAGAACTTTGCTAAAAAACATTTTTTTAGCATGGTTCGATAATAATGATAATCCTGACTTTGATCCCAAATTTGATCATGTCCATAGCCAAATTCAAAACCTCTTTAAGGAAAACACTAACAGGAAAATAGTTATATTTTCGATGTACATAGCCACTGTTGATTACTTATACGAAAATTTAAAAAAACACAACCACGCTGTAATTCGGTTTAGCGGTAAATCCACGACAGATGAAAAAGATACCGTGCTGAAAAATTTTGATGCCCAGAAAACAAATAGAGAAGACAAGTACAATATATTAGTAACAACAGATGCTTTAAGTGAAGGGGTTAACTTAAATCGAGCCAATGTTGTTATTAATTATGATATTCCATATTCACCGACACGGGTAATTCAGAGGATCGGTCGTTTAAATCGTATCAATAATAAAATTTATGATAAAATTTTTATCTTTAATTTGTTCCCAAGTGCTATAGGAGAGCAAAATGTTTCAGTTAAAGACATATCAACATTTAAAATGCATATCATTGAAGCCGCTTTTGGTAACGACACAAAAATACTAACAGAAACTGAAGTTCTAAAAAGCTATTTTGAAAAGCAGTATAACGAACTTGAGACACAAAGTGAACAAAATTGGGACGTTGAATTCCGTAACATTTATAACTCAATAAAAAATAATAGTCAGCTTATGGAAGCAATTGAAAAAATTCCCAAACGCACTAGAATTGTTCGTAAAAAAAATAAAGAAAATATTACTATCTCCTTTGCAACAAACAGCAAAAATTTTGTGTTTGCATCATCAGATCACTCAAACAATAATACAAACTTTTTGCCTATAGAAAAAGCTTTAGAATACTTTCGCGCAAAAGAAGATGAACTAGGCTATGATAGTGATTCTGCGCTTACCCTTAATTTAAAACTGATAAAAGAGAAACTATCAAAAGATCGCAAAAAAAAGCCAACGCAAAAGTTCAAAACTTATGATCTTATTACAAAATGCCAACGTAAGATAACTATTATTACTAATAAGGGCGATTACAAAAAAGCATACTTAAACGATCTTAAAGATGTAATAGATCATTTTAATGATTTATGTGACTTTGAATTAAAATTTATTATTAATTTAAATTGTTCCAATGTCACTAAAGCAATAGATATGTTAATCAAAAACATACCACAAAAATATTTAGATAACATTAGGTTGAAAGTAACCTCTGCAACTGTTCAACAACCAATAATTGTATTTACGGAGGATTTACGAAATGACAACAACTAATTTTACACAACAATTCACTACAAAAATTGAGGAAGTAAAACTAAGCTTAACACAAGCATATAAACGCGAGAACTTTATCAATTTACTAAACGTGATACTAGACGAATTCAAGGAAGGAGGAGATGTACTCATTTTTGACCGCTCTAATGATCTTGACAATAAAGCACCAGATATCGAATCAGTAACGGAAATTGGTGTTTGTAAACTCCCTTTAATGCCAGAAATTTTAGACAACAGTGAAAATGAGCTTAAAGTTACTTTAAAAGTTTGGGAAGTTCATTTAAATTGTGATTGTGCAAAAATGAGTATTACATTTAACAAAACGATGATACAAAAATTAATGGACTTTCAGACAGAAAGA
This sequence comes from Christensenellaceae bacterium, assembly GCA_031288735.1. GTDB lineage: Bacteria > Bacillota > Clostridia > Christensenellales > DTU072 > JAITQU01. The sequence continues at coordinate 14,109 of JAITQU010000001.1, read as the reverse complement.
GCACTACTAGTAGTTTTTGTAAGCAAAGACAATAACGCCTTTCATCTTTCACTTTTGACAGGTACTTACGATGAAAACCCAAATGGTGGGGCGCATGGTAAATTCACAAACACGCGTAGGAGTTCATACAAACTAGGTGTTGGTGCTAAAACAAAGACAATTATTAAATTTCTAATAGAGAAAGAGAGGAAAGTTAATTCGATAAAAGATTTAAGAGATCGTTTTTCGGTCGAAGATGTAAATAAACAGTTCTACACCGAAGTTGCTCTTTTTTTCACCAAATTAAAAAAAGCAAACACTGATACAGCTGAAAGCGTGGATCTTAAAATTAAAGGTGATTTAACTGCGAACACATACTCAGAGTTTGCTGTGCGATTAATTGGCCGAATTGTTTTTTGTTGGTTTTTAAAAGAAAAAAAGAGTGTAAACAATATTCCGCTTATGCCTTTAGAATTGTTATCGAGCGAAGCGGTTGATAATAACCAGGATTATTATCATTCTATCTTAGAACCTTTGTTTTTTGAAACTTTGAATACAGAGCAAAACAAAAGGATAGAAAAAATTAAAAATAACAAAAATTTCTGTTTAGTTCCATTTCTAAATGGTGGACTTTTTAGCCCAGAGCCTACAGACTTCTATAACTTAGATCAATCGTTAAACGATGAGAACAATCAAAACATTAGCATAAGTGATAAGTGGTTTAAAGAGTTTTTTTTGGTTTTAGAGCAATATAATTTTACTATTGATGAAAACACGTCTAGCAATGTTGTTCTTTCAGTTGACCCTGAAATGCTAGGTCGCATTTTTGAAAATCTACTAGCTGAAATCAATCCAGAAACTGGTGAAAGTGCAAAAAAGTCCACGGGTTCTTTTTATACTCCTAGAGAAATTGTAGATTACATGGTCGATGTTTCACTTTTTGAGTATTTGAAAAATAAAACAAATATAAGTGATGAAAAATTAGAGTTTTTGCTAAATGGTGATGACAATAACAGTTTAAATCCAAATGAAATAAAAAACATACTCAACAATTTAAAATCACTAACAATTCTAGATCCGGCATGTGGATCTGGTGCATTCCCAATCGGACTACTACAAAAAATAGTATACATTTTCCAAAAATTAGATCCAGATGCGACAACAATAATCGAGAATTATCCAAAAGTTTTAGCAGATGAAATAAAAAGGAAAATTGACGCAAAAGCATTTGACTATATTCGTAAACTATTAGTTTTGCAAAAATCAATTTATGGAGTAGATATTCAACCTATCGCAATTGAGATATCAAGATTACGTTGCTTTCTGTCCTTGATTATAGATGAAGAAATTAAAGATGATGAAGAAAACCGTGGTATTCGACCTCTGCCAAATTTGGATTTCAAATTTGCAGTGGCTAACACTTTAGTAGGACTCATCAGAGAAGAGGGTGCTCTTGATAACATATTTGAACTTTTAGAACTAAAAAACATCAGAGAAAAATATTTTTCAGAAAATGATCAGGAGGCAAAAAGCAAGCTGCGAAATGAATACATAAGTACGCAAGAAAAAGTAAAGAGTTTTTATGGTTGTGGAAGTGCATCAAAATATTCTAGATCTTTACTTGACTGGAAACCATTTGAAAATGCTGGATCAAATTGGTTTGATCCTCAGTGGATGTTTGGAATTGAAAGTTTTGATATTGTTATAGCAAATCCACCATATGTGCATTTAGAAGATTTGCCAAAAAACACCATCGAAGAAAAAGATTTAATAAAATCTTACAAAAAATATAATTCGTATGATTCCAGGGGCGATCTATATTGTCTTTTTTATGAGAGAGGAACTGAACTCTCAAGTAAAAATGGGTTTTTGACATATATTACTAGTAATAAATGGATGCGATCAGGTTATGGCACGAAAATTAAGAATTATTTCTTAGAGCGCACAAACCCAAAAATCCTCATTGATTTAGGATCTGGTGTATTTAGTAGTGCAACAGTTGATACAAACATATTAGTTTTACAAAATACTAAAAACAATAATGAATTGAAAGGCATAACTTATAATACAAACTTAGAAAACTTAAAACTTAGTATAAAAGATAATTTGATTGCTCAAGACTATGAACAAAATGAAGCATGGGCAATTTTAGAAGATTTGGACCGACAAATACTAAAAATTATAAATTCTACTGGCACGCCTTTGAAAAAGGCAAACATCACATCTGCAAGAGGTATTGAAACTGGTTGTAACAAAGCTTTTTTGATTGATGAACGTAAACGAGCGGAGCTCATCTCCTTAAATCCTAACAGTGCTGAAATAATCCGCCCAATTTTAAGGGGTAGAGATCTAGCTAGAAATAATACCGAATTTCATGAATATTTGATATGCACTCATGAAGAATATAAAGATAGAAACGGACAAACAGTAGCTAGAGTTGATGTTGATAAGTACCCTGTTATAAAAGCTCATCTCGATCAATTTAAAAGTGAGCTAGAAATCAGAACTGATAAAGGAAGAACTCCATACAATTTACGATTTTGTGCTTATATGGACACTTTTTCTACACCAGTAATCTGCTGGCAGACAATATCACCACAACCGCAATTCTACTTAACTGAAGCAAATATGTTAGTTTTAAACTCATCGTATTTCTTTTTAAACACCAACAACTCTACAATGTGTCTTTATTCCATACTGAAAAGTTCTTTATTTTTTTATTGGAGTATATTCAACGTTCAGCCGATAGGTTCCGCTTTTATGTTTACCAAGCAAAATTTAGAACTATTTCCTGCCGTGATGCTACAAGGCGATGATAGGTATTTGACTGATAATGAAGTGTTTTCTTTATATGGCTTAGATAATATACAAAAAGAACACGTTGTATTAACAGTTAAAAATTATAATAAAAATTTAGGGAAAAACAAGTTTTAAAAATATCAGTAGTTTTTAGACAAATTTATGCTTAAAGCTAGACTAAAAATTACTAATAATTGTATTTCAGAGGATTTACAAAGGAAGTGTATATTAATGTGTAAGCATGTGTCTTAAGAAGAATCGATTTCGGTCAAGAAGTTTATCACACGCTAGTCGTTGGTTCAGAAATTAGGATAAAATTCTAACATGAAATTTTATATTCAAAAAAATTAATATTTTTCAACATGAACACATTACAATAAGTTTCAGTCTAGCTAATAGAAAAAGTGTGCTTTGATTTCCTTAGACTTCAATGTTCCCCGTTAATCCATCGATGCTTAAGCGATGTTTTTTTATTATTGGTGCGATATGTTCTTTTAGGTATTCGGTAACTTGCGCAGGAGCACGACCAATAAACTTGCTAGCATCTAAAAATATTGTAAAATCTTTAATTTGAGAAAAAGCTGGATCTCCCTTCATTCGTTCAATCAAGTCTTTACTTCCACCGTTACGAAACTGTGTTTCTGCACACATAGAATGAATGCGGATTTTTTCGTGTAATTCTTGTCTATTTCCGCCCGACTTAACACACTCCATTAATATGTTTTCTGTTGCCATAAATGGCAATTCATCATCAAGATGTTTTTTAATGATTTTTTCATAAACAACAAGTCCATCAGTTATGTTTAAGAACAACTCTAAAATTGCATCTGCAGTTAAAAAAGCCTGTCCCATAACAATTCTACGGTTTGCTGAGTCATCTAATGTCCTTTCAAACCCCTGTGTAGACGCTGTCATTGCAGCATTCACTGGTAGAGATATTAGATATCTTGAAAGAGAGGATATTCGCTCTGATCGCATAGGATTGCGTTTATATGCCATTGCAGATGAACCTATCTGTCCTTTCTCAAACGGCTCTTCTATTTCTTTCAGGTTCTGCAATAGTCGCAAATCAATTGAAAACTTATAAGCACTTTGTGCCACTCCAGAAAGCGCAGACAGTATCGAATAATCTACCTTACGCGTGTATGTCTGTCCTGTTACTGGAAACACTTTTTCAAAACCAAAATAGCTTGCAATATATTTTTCTAGTGCGTTTATTTTGCTTTCATTTCCATCAAATAATGCTACGAAGCTAGCTTGTGTGCCGGTAGTCCCTTTGGCGCCGCGGAGCATTAAATTATCGCGCACAAAAGTTAACTGGTTATAATCCATCTCTAGCTCTTGCAACCAAAGAGTTGCACGTTTTCCAACTGTTACTGGCTGTGCTACTTGATAATGAGTAAATCCTAATGTTGGTAGAGATTTGTATTTGCTTGCAAAATCACTTAACCTATACATAACACCAACAATTTTGTTAATGATAGTGTCAATGGCATTACGATAAATAATAATATCGGCATTATCTGTTACAAAGCAACTTGTGGCACCTAAATGAATAATGGGTTCTGCTTTTGGACACTGTTTACCGTATGCATAGACATGTGCCATTACATCGTGTCGAACTAGTTTTTCTCTCTCGAGTGCTACATCAAAATTAATATCTTCAATATGTTCTTTTAATTCTTCTATTTGCTCATCGCTAATATTTAATCCGTTAGCCTTCTCCGCTTCAGCTAGTGCAATCCAAAGTCGACGAAAGCATTCAATCCTGACACGTTCTGAAAATATCTTTGACATTTCCTTAGATGCATACCGTGAAACAAGCGGATTGCTGTATGTAGCATATTTGTCATTTTCAACACTCATTGTCTTTCACCTCTTTTTTTGGCATTGTCATCTGAAAATTATCAATTTCTAAATTGTTTTTTTGTGTCAATTTGATTTGCTTACTTTTAAATATTATCCCTTATTAAAATGCAAGCCACCTTGTAGGGTGGCTTTTTAGTGTATTTTAAAATTTAACTGTTTGGATTATCGTCAAATTTATTCATATCTAAGTCTTTAAATAGATCAGCTAGCGTAGCACCGCTCTTGCTGGTGTATTCACGGCGATCAGTTTGATCACTTTTTTCAGTGAACTTTTTCTTTTTATCATTGCTACTTGCTTTTTCTTGCTTACTGCCCACATCTGATTTATTATCGGCAGATGGACGGTCTGGTTTATCGAATTTTTTTGAAAATGATTTTTTGTTAGTTGACTTGTCATCTTGCGGTGTCTCGTCTTTATTTTCAAAACTTGGCGTCTCAGAAATTTCTTCGAGTGCTTTCAAACTAAGTGTTATTCTGTCATTATCAAAACTAATAATTTTTGTTGTTACTTCTTGTCCAATCTTTAGTGCCTCATTAACATTTGAAATCCATTTGTGCCCTATTTCAGCTAAATGAATCAACCCATCAACTCCTGGTGCAAGATTAATAAAGGCTCCAAAGTCCTTGATCTTCGAAACTGTTCCCGTAACTACATCGCCTACAGAATGAGTTTCATGGTATAATGTTATAGGCTTTTTTAGGAGTTGTTTGTATCCTAGTGATACCTTATTAGTATCTGAATCAACCTTTAAAACAACAAATTCGTATACCTTATTTAACTCAATTACTTCACTTGGATCATTAATTCTAGACCAAGAAAGATCGCTAATATGTGCTAAGCAATCATGTCCCATTATAGATATAAAAGCACCAAATGCTACAAATCTCTTAACTCTACCTTCTACAATGTTGTTGACCTTCATTATATTCCAAAATGCTTCTTCGCGAGCGTTTATTTCTTCCTCTAAAATAATTCGTTGGCTTGCAACTATTCTCTTAGGATTTTGCTTGCGACGTTTAGCAGGCTTTGCATCACCTTCAGCCTCTGCTGAACCATTTTCAGGATCTTCTTCTATCTGATCCTTTGGTGGAAGTATGCGTAATCGGAGCTTTTTTCCAATAAACTCTTCTAAATTTTTAGCAAAGCCTAATTTAATCTGACTTGCTGGTACAAAAATAGAATATGAGCCAAGTTTTCCAAGTAGTCCACCTTTAATTGCTTGAGTACAAGCCAAAGTAAATTCTTCACCCTGTAAAATTGTTTTAACCGCTTCATCCTCGATTTTTATGGCATCATACAAACGCTTTGAAAGGTTAACTCCTTTCATTTTTGGGTCTGTTTTTGAAATAGCTACAGCATCAAGTTCTGTTCCCTCTGGGTATGCATCAGGACTGTAACTACCATCAAGTTCCATTTCAGTCTTGTCAATGAAACCACTATCGTTTTTCCCATACACACCATCAATTACAACCTCAACACCACTCGGCATACTTTTAATAACTCTTACCTTAAGTCTCATACCTTCGCGTATTTGGCGTTCCTTATCATAACCTTGTAATTGCTTTTCAAATTCGCTTTTTTCAATTGCTTTTTTGCTAGGCACCCTTTCAGTCACCGTTACTTTGGACTCCTCGTGAGCTTCGGGTATTGATTGCACTTCTACTATCGGTTCTTCTGATTTGGCACTAACCTCATCAGATACAATCTCTGTTTCTGCAACTTCCACGAGTTCTTCATCGCCAGTAATGACAACGTCTTTATTGTTTTCTTCCATATTTTCGACGACCTCCATTATCAACTCTCTAGGAGTCGATGCGCCTGCAATTATACCAAGCACTTTAGCTTGCGCATAAGATATTGACTGTAATTCACTGGGATCTGAAATCAAATAAGTCTCTTTACAAAATCGTCTTGCAATATTACACAAAGATTGTGTGTTGCTACTATTTCTGTCACCTACGACTATAACAATGTCGGATTCTAGTGTTATCTTACGTGCTACACTTTGCCTCGCAATTGTAGTATAACAAATACTATTGAATATTTCAACTGTTTTTGATGTATTAATTGCCATTTCTTTAATGATTTCGGTATATTTAGCATATTTAACAGAATCAAAAGTGGTTTGCGCAACAATCAAAAATTCTGTATAATTAGCTGGAAATGTGAACTTTTCTATGTCGCTTATCACCTCAAACGCCTTGCACCTGCTACAAATACCTATCACTTCAGGATGGTCTTTTTTGCCAAAAACAAAAACAAACCCACCTCTATTAGAAAAAGAAGATACACGCCTATGAATACAAGCTACCGATTGACACGTCGCATCAACTATCCTACACCCTATTTCCTCTAACATTGCTATGGTTTTTTCATCAACGCCATGCGATCGTATAATAACAGTATCATTTCTTTTAAGTTCAGAAGGCTCGCTAATTGAAACTATGCCTTGTGATTCGAGTTTTTTTACGACCATTTCATTATGAATGAGTGGACCGTATGTATATACCTGTCCATACATGCTCGCCGCATTTTTTGCAAGTTCAATTGCCCTACTTACACCAGAACAAAAACCGACATCCTTAGGTATTAAAAGCCGCATCTACCACTCCTGCAATAATTGTAACCACTTCACCAGGAGATAATGCTGTAGAGTCTATTATTATTGCATCTTTTGCTGCTACTAAAGGTGCAAAGCTACGATTAGAGTCTTGATAATCTCTTGCACTCATGTCTTTTAAAACATTATCAAAATCTGTTACAATTTTTTTATCAGTTAGTTCTACAAATCGCCTTCGTGCACGTTCTTCTAGAGACGCTGTCAAGAAAAACTTAAATGACGCATTTGGTAGCACAAAAGTCCCAATATCGCGACCATCTAGAACACAGTGTGATTTCGAAGCGATCGCACGTTGCAAATCTACTAATTTAATTCTTACCTCAGGTATTTTAGAAACGGTAGATGCTGCCATGCTGATATTGTGCTCACGTATAAATGGAGTAATGTCTCTACCACAGACTATAACCCTTTGGGCACCAGCTACATATTCAATATTCATTACAAGACTAGAGAGCACACCCAAAACACTAGCTACATCATCAACCTCTATGCCTTTATTTAAAACATAATATGCTGCACCTCGATACATTGCGCCCGTATCCAAATAAACAATACTATATTTACTAGCAATCATCTTTGCAACAGTGCTTTTACCAGCACCTGCTGGACCGTCAATAGTAATATTTATCATAAATGCAACCTCTCTAAGGCATTCTATTCAGCGGCATTGCCTGCTACATATCCAGTTGAAAACGCAATTTGTATATTAAACCCACCAGTAAGCGCATCTACATCCAAAATTTCGCCAGCGAAATAGAGATTGGAAATAATACGACTTTTCATTGTTTTGGGATCAATTTCTTTAGTAGAAATACCTCCTGCCGTAACGACAGCAGATTCAACATTTGCAAGACTTTGGAGTTTAAGTTTTAAGCCCTTGAGTAATCTTAGAAGTATTAGACGTTCTGTTTTAGTTATCGAATTGACTTCTTTTTCTGGGTTTATTAAACTAAGCTTTATAATTAGATTTATCAAACTACGAGGAAGTAGTGCGTCTAGTGCATTTTTAAAGCTTTTATTTTTTATACCAGCAAAATCCCTGAGAATCCTAGCATCTAATTGCTCAAGTGTCAAGGTTGGCTTTAAATCAATGGTTATAAATAAATTGTTTATTTTCTCCCTGTTAACTTTAGATGATGCCGTTAGTATCAAGGGACCAGACATTCCATTTGATGTAAAAAGCCCTTCTCCAAAACCTTCATATATTGGTTTCCCGCTAGCATAAGCAACAGTAAGTGATACATTCTTTAAACTTAATCCCTCAGGAAGAGGCAATATTGAAATTGGAATGCCTTCGTTATTAGCATTGAATACTTCCGATACGATTAGAGGACATAATGCGGGCTTAAGCTCAATTATTGTATGTCCTAATCTTTTTGCGATTTTGTAGCCATATCCATCACTACCAGTAGCAGGATAACTCATGCCACCCGTTGCAAATATGACAGATGTAACTAGATAAGTAGCTTTACTTGTTCTAACCTCCACAACCCTGTCACCGTCAAAAACAAAATGCTCAAATCGTTCGTTAAGTTTTAGTTGTACGTTATACCTCTCGATTGCTTTGTTAAATGCGGAAATAACATCAGATGACTTATCGCTATTTGGAAAAACTCGCATTCCTCGCTCTTCTTTAACTGGTAATCCTAGTTCAAGAAAGAATTTGATTGTCTCGCTAGGAGGGAATGAGTAAATAGCTGAGGTTAAAAATTTGGGGTTCGATACAACATTTTCTATGAACTCTCTAGGGCTAACATTATTCGTAATATTACAGCGTCCCTTGCCAGTTATAAAAAGCTTTTTCCCTATTTTTCCATTTTGTTCAATTAGAACAACTTCCTTGCCGCTTTTTGCTGCCTGTATTGCCGCCATTAAACCCGCAGGTCCTGCACCTATTACCACTATCACTTCTTTTTTTGTCCATCCATTAGCTTAGTTAGCTTTTCAAAATCCGTAAAGCAATACGACAACGGTGTAACCGTTATATAGCCTTCATGAAACAGTGTTACGTCACTGTTTTGAACAGCATCTATAACTGGTATTCCATCAAGAATATATGTACTTTCATCCTCTTTTTTAATAACAGTAAACACATCCTCGTAATATAGTGTTCCAGTAAACGCGAGTTTATGGTCTAGATTTCCAGTAGCTTCATCGTGATAATTAATGCTTATTGCATCACCATCTTCAATTAGCGTAGCGTAATAGTCAAAATTTTCGATGAAAAGCTGAATAATGTAATCGAAGTCACTGCTCTTTTTAATTCTTCCTGACAATGCTATGCTTTTAATTCCTCTAATTTTAGCTTCGATTGCTGCATTTACTGTGCCAGAATATAATATTTCAGTTCCGAGATTGGTTCCGAGATTGAGGCCAGATATAATCATATCTAGAGCTCTGTTTTTCATTATTTCCATCCCTACAATTATACAGTCACAAGGCGTTCCCGAGATAGAATAGCATTCCCATTGAAATTCTCTTCTTCTATATACCTTTATTTCTTTATTGAAAGTCTCAGCATGCCCCATACCACTACAGCATCTGTCAGGTGCCACCTCAACTACGTTATGACCACATAAAATTAAGGCTTTTGCCAGTTTAGTTATTCCATCACTGAAAAAGCCATCATCATTTACTAAAAGTATATTCATTTTGCCCTTGAACACGCACACGAAAATATGACATTAAATTTACTTAAGTCATTAGGTATGCGTAAAAATGTTGCTTTCTATACTGGGAAAACTTTGTTTTTGGTATCAATTAACTCACTATCGATTTCTCTATCTCTAGCTTCGCGCCATTGAAAAAATTTTGGTGCCACTGCAGGGAACATAGCATAAGATAAGACATCCTCATCGCTACGATAATATCCGCCGACCTCAATTTTAGATTTTTCAAACTCGGGCTCAAGTGAGTCTGCCATTCTCTCGGTAATGATAGTATCATCACCTATGCATTTTTTGACAATTTCAGGATCGGGAGTTGCTGGGAGCTGACCATATTCCCCTCGTAATAAGCCCTTGGACTCCTTTGTGACCATCTTGTATCTCTCGCCTGTTACAACGTTTAAAACCGCCTGAGTACCAACAATTTGTGATGTAGGTGTTACCAACGGTGGGTATCCGAAGTCTTTTCTGACGTTTGGCACTTCCTGCATAACCTCCTGCAATTTATCACTCTTACCTTGCTCCTTCAATTGATTGATCAGGTTAGATAGCATGCCGCCTGGAACTTGATAGATAAGCGCATTTACATCTACCTTTAAGACCTTTTCACTTAAAAAACCATCTGCTTTTAATCTTGCCGCTACTTTTTGGAAGTATTCCGCAATTTCGCTAAGCAATCTAAGATCAAGACCTGTATCGTACTCTGTCCCTTGGAGTGTTGCCACAAGAGATTCTGTTGTAGGCTGCGATGTACCATTGGCCATAGGTGAAAGTGCCGTATCAACGATATCAACGCCAGCTTCTATTGCCTTTAAATACGTCATATCGCCAGTTCCTGATGTGTTATGTGTATGCAAATGAATAGGAATATCAACTTTAGACTTGATTGCCTTTACTAGTTTATATGCATCATAGGGCAATAACAAATTTGCCATATCCTTTATACAAAGAATGTGTGCACCTAAATCTTTAAGTTTAACTGCAAGGTTAACAAAGTATTCTTCATTATGCACAGGACTTGTTGTATATGAAAGAGCAACTTCACATATTCCGTTATGCTTGTTTACTGCTTGAATTGAGCGTTGAAGATTGCGAATGTCGTTTAGTGCATCAAACATACGAACAATGTTTATGCCATTTTTTATCGCTTTTTCTACAAAGATGTCAACGACATCGTCAGCATAATTCTTGTATCCTAACAGGTTTTGCCCTCTCAAAAGCATTTGTAGCTTCGTTTTTGGCATTGCCTCTCTTAACGCTCTCAATCTATCCCATGGATCCTCATTTAGAAATCTAAGGCAACTATCAAATGTAGCTCCACCCCAACATTCCAATGAAAAATAACCCACGCGGTCGAGCTTCTCTGCGATTGGTAGCATTTCTGAAAGCTTCATCCGAGTAGCCGCCTGTGATTGGTGTGCGTCCCTTAGTATTGTTTCAGTTATCTGAACTTTTCTTGTCATAATAAAACGATCTCCCTAACTCAACTAACTAGATAGTGTGAGTGACACAGCCTTTTTGAAATTTAAATAACGAGTGCTACTATGAAATAACGGCAAGCACATCCCCAGCATTTACATTTTGCCCAGGAACTACTGAAATTGTTATCACACCAGCTTCGTTTGCCACTATATCTGTCTCCATTTTCATGGATTCGAGTATAACAACAACATCACCTTTTTTCACTGATGCACCATTACTAGCAACTAGCTTCACAATTGTACCTGGCATAGGACTTTCTAGTTTTACACCACTTGTAGGCAATGCGACAGGTGTTGCGGGAGTTGGAGTAGGTGCTGGTGACGATTCCTTAACTTGAGGAGCGCTAACCTGTACTGGTGCACTAATAACTTGTGGTTGTGGTGCAATTGGTGCAGAAAAAGCTGCCGTTTCCTCAATTTCTACCTGAAATGGAACACCATTTACAGTAACGTTAAATCTACGCATTTTTATTACCTCATATTGTATTTATATTAACACTTATTTTAATCTTTTAATTGACTTTACTATAAATCCAGTCCTATTCTGAGAATCCACTGCAACGCTTTCAGAATCTAGGAGCATTGCAATTGTAGCTGTAATAGCTGCTACAATATCTGCATTGAGCATGGTGGAGGTGCCTTTACTGCCACTACTAGTGATAGCTACGCTTTCGGTACTAATATTATCATCGCTTTGAGGTTTCTTTGATAGCTTATAGATGATAATAATGTTGAGCAAAAGTATAAATAGCGAAAGAACAATAATGGCCGTTAATAAATCACTTGAACTTGCGACTAACATCTTTCCTCCTAAGCTTCTTGTGCCATTGTAAGAGCACTTGCAATATATGGTCTCAATAATCCTGCTTCAATTATGTTGTCAACCGAGCCATCCTTTGCAGCAATAAACGGATTGGATTCCTCTAGCTTGTATTTTTCTTCAAGTTCAATGCGAGCCTTTATTGGATCTTTTGCTCCATTTAATTGATTCAAATATAGAGTACCAGCTGCAACCTCTGCCGATATAGCACTAATTTTTGCAGATGAAAATGCTACTACAAAGTCATATCCCGTTGATTTGCTAACCAATAAAGCATATGCAGCACCTATAGCACTACCCGTTACTACAGATATTTTTGTTATCTTGTCAGAATCAATGACAGCTAGAAATAAATCATTGATGTCACTCAAAATTCCAGACTGCTCTGCATCTAGATTATCAATTATTCCTTCGCAATCTACTAGGTTAACAAGTGAGAGTTTGTATTTCGAAAGCACATCTATAAATTTTTTAATTTTTTTAATTCCATCCCTTCCAATTTTTGGTGAACTACCATTTGCATTGGTCAACACTATTCCTACTGGAATTGAATTAACTGATGCCAAAACAGTCCTTACTGAGGATGTCCACTCCTTGTATAATTCAACATATTTACCATCGTCAACAATTGCAGATAAAAGGGCTTCTGGTTTAATTTCCTTGTTAAGGTTTAGTGAGACCCTGTTTGGATCATCCTTATTATCAATATGCACGCCATCTAAATATTCAAAAACAGAAATAATTGACGCTCTCAATTCCTTTTCATTTTTGTAGGAAGCTGCAACTAATCCACTTTTAGTTGCATGAAATTGTGCGCCAACGATCTCGCTCCCCTTTTTGCTTTGTGTAGCTTTGGCAGAAATTACCATTGGAGCACCAAGACTAAGTGATGGTCCGTTTCCTTTCTCGGAGGCTTTTCCGTCTGAGGAAGCCATAAATATGAAATCTGATGTGGTAGCATAAACTGCCATTAGTCCTACTGCTGGACCTTTTACAACTACAATATGACTTGCATGTTGCATTAAACGCCTAGCGGCCGCTATAACCTTAGAATAACCATCTAATGCTGCTATTCCCTCACCTATACGCAATCCTGTACTATCTATTATAGATATAAGTGGCAACCCATTTTTTATAGCTCTATTAATATTTTTTAAAAGTTTCTCAGCGTGCGCCTTACCAAAGCTACCATTAAGTGCCTCTGCATTTTGCGCAACTATATATACCGGATTTCCATCTATCGTTGCATAACCAGTTACAACGCCTTCACCTAATGGTGCCTTATCGTATACTAGATTATCGCCACTTAAAAAGACGTCCGTTTCTACAAACGAATATTCATCAAGCAATTTAGTAAGAAACTTTCTTATACCAGCTGAAATATCTTTCAAAGCGGTAAGGTTTTGGTTTAGTAACTCAATATTTTGTGCCATAATGGCATTACCTCACATAAATTGTACTTTTTTCCACTATATATTTAACTATAGCACCTATTATTTTGTGCTTAGTAGCACCTAAAAGTCTTGCCAATCTCAAATCATTATATAACAAAATTTACTTAATTGCAAGAAATAGCCGCTCCTGTGAAGTAAATAATTTGTCCAAAAAATTTTAGAAAAAACTAGTCCAGACTAGAAATAGTTTAGAAGACTGAAAATAGTTTAAAAAGGCTATTACAAACAACAAAATAGATTCTTTCTTGCTCGATGGCGGGAGTGTGTATTAATATGTGTAAATCGGGGAGGAGGAGGGGCCGTCTGAAGTCGATGTTCAGTGCAGTTTTCTTTAATTTCGCAAGGTCAGTTTTATAATTAATTGTTAATGTTGATAAATTCAAGATGCTTTTCTTAAATTGCTATTTAAAAGAGCTTTTT